>LICD01000034.1 GCA_001438145.1 OM182 bacterium BACL3 MAG-120619-bin3
TCTGCAGAGGGCTTGCATACAGGCTGGTCGATAGGCTGGCTTGCGCGCGACCGAAAAGAGCCGCTCTACTTCGCCACGCTTTTACAAACAACCGAACCCGGCGACAGCTTCCTCGATATTCGCTTACTCTTATCGTTAGAGGCGTTAGACCAAGTCGAATCACAACACTGAGCCGAGTCGGCTAGTAATATTTAGACTGCCAAGGGCATGACTTCGGAGGTAGACTGAGCGCCTCACGCGGAACTGTTTAGGCGCGGGCATCGAAGGCCCGCTTTTCTGGAGATAAAGCAATGAATAACCCATTTAAGGTAAAGAGTGTCTCTACTCTATGGTTAAGCATGGCGCTGCTGTCGAGCGCGGTGGCGCAAGTTCCCATTATTCAGCCGGGCGCACCGGGTCAGCCGAGTCGGCAAATAACAATCGAAGAAGCGTCTAACCTTGCGGGCCTAAGCTATACCGATGCTGACGTTAAATTCATGCAGGGCATGATCATGCATCATTCTCAAGCACTGCAGATGGCCGAAATGGTCGAAGCGCGTAGCTCTCGCGAAGCGATACAGCTGATGGCGCTGCGTATTTCGCTTTCGCAGGAAGACGAGATAGTGATGATGGAGGAGTGGCTAGAAGCGCGTGATCTTCCCCGCGCTATGCCGATGGCAGACATGCAGGCAATGGCGTCTAATCACGAAATGATGCCGGGCATACTGACTGAGGCCGAGCTCGATGAGCTCGCTGGATTAACCAGTCAAGAATTCGACACGCGCTTTCTCCAATTAATGATCAAACACCATGAAGGCGCAATAACCATGGTCGATCGTCTGCTCGACCAGCCTGGCACAGCCCAGGACTCGGTGCTTTTCGCCTTTACTACTGACGTGACCTCAGACCAAACGAGCGAGATAGAGCGCATGAGCGCGATGCTTGCCGGATTCTCGCCCGACCCGCGAGTAAACCTCAAGCCAGGTTATGACGACGCGGGACAAGCAGCGCTCAATATGCGCTTGCTCGCGGCGCTGCCGAAACCTGATGGATTTTTCGATCCAGCAAACCCGCAGGGATTGCCGATGAGCCGCGCGCGTCCGCAGGTATTGCAATCGTCTCAGACAGAAGAGGATGAAAGCGCAGCGGGCAACAGTACTGACGCTGACTCTACGGTCGAAACGCTGACCAATGCCGCAGACGAGGGCGTCGTTCCTGCTGATACTGAAGACGAAACGGCGGAGCCGCGTCCCAGTTTAATGAATTTTGCGAACACCGATTTAGTGTTCGCAGGGGACGTCGTCGTAGCAGGTAATTATCATGGATTTAACGCCTATGATATCTCCCTGCCGCGCGAGCCCAAGCTACTGAGCTCGGTCGTGTGCCCGGGCGGTCAAGGAGACGTGTCTGTTATTGGCAACCTGCTTATTATGTCAGTCGAACAAACTCGTGGTCGGCTAGACTGTGGCCTCCAAGGGGTTGCCGAGCCCGAAAGCGAAGAGCGTTTCCGCGGCATACGCATTTTCGATATAAGCGATTTTAGAATGCCAATTCAAGTGGGCGCGGTGCAGACCTGTCGCGGCTCACATACGCACACTGTGGTCACCGACCCCGACGATGCAGGCAATCTCTATATTTACGGCTCCGGCACAAGCTCTGTCCGTCCCGGTGAAGAATTGGACGGCTGCTATGACGAGTCGCCATTCGAGAATCCAGAGTCGGCGCTTTTTCGCATCGATGTCATTCAAATTCCCGTCAACGACCCTGCATCAGCGCGCGTAGTGAATCGGCCGACGGTATTCTCAGACCCTGCGTCGGGCGTTATCGCCGGTCTATGGGAAGGCGGGGATCATGGCCCTGGCACTCAGACAACTCGCGAGACGAATCAGTGTCACGACATTACCGCCTACCCCGAAGTGGGTCTTGCGGCGGGCGCCTGCTCGGGTAATGGCATCCTGTTGGATATTTCAGATCCTGTGAATCCGACGCGTGTCGCCGAGGTAATAGACCCCGGTTTCGCCTACTGGCATTCGGCGACTTTTAGTAACGACGGGCGCAAAGTGGTGTTCACGGACGAGTGGGGCGGTGGCTCTCGGCCGCGCTGCCGCGCGTCTGATCCGATCACCTGGGGCGCCGATGCCATCTACGACATAGTCGACAACGAGATGCAGTTTCGCAGCTATTTTAAAATGCCTGCCCCGCAAACCGATCAAGAAAACTGCGTCGCCCACAACGGTTCACTCATCCCTGTCCCCGGCCGCGACATCATGGTTCAGGCGTGGTATCAGGGAGGGATTTCGGTTTTCGATTTTAGCGACTCTTCCAACCCACAAGAGATTGCGTTCTTCGACCGCGGACCTGTTGATGCCGAGGAACTCATTCTCGGTGGTTACTGGTCGGCTTATTGGTTCGAAGGGCTGATATACGGCACCGAAATCGCGCGCGGTTTCGATGTGCTCGAGCTCATGCCGAGTGACTATTTGAGCGAGAACGAAATTGCGGCCGCGTCATTGCGAAGCGCTGGCGGCACGTTTAACGCCCAGCGCCAGCAGCAACATAGATGGCCAGCCGAACCCGTTGTCGCACTCGCGTATCTCGATCAGCTGCAGCGCAGCGAGGTGGTTTCGCCGGATAGGGCAACGGATCTAAGCAGTGTGTTAAGCGACGCACAAGATCGGCTTAATGAGGCCGTGAGCGACGAGCGAGTGGCTGGCAAGCTTAGGTCGTTGGCGGTGACCTTCGATACCGAGGCGGAGTCTCTGCGCGGCAGAACGCGAGATCGTTTCGAAATGCTAGCCGATTCGCTAGAAGCGATTGCCGACAGGCTTTAGAGACTATTCAGGAATTAGAAATATGAGTCTTACTCCTTTTCATATCGCTGTGCAGGTGCGTGACATAGACGAAGCGCGGGAATTTTATGGCCATAAGATGGGCTTGTCTGAAGGTCGCAGCGCTTCTGACTGGATAGATTTTGACATGTTTGGGCATCAGTTTGTTGTCCATCTAAATTGTGAACTTGGCCCTAATGGGTCGGTTCGCAGCATAGCCAACGCTGTCGATGGTCAGGGTGTGCCTGTTCCACATTGTGGCGTTGTACTTGCGTTCGATGACTGGGAGCGTTTCGCCGATCAGGCCAGAGGATTCGTTGACGAATTTGTGATCGAGCCGTATGTCAGGTTTGCGGGTGAGGTCGGAGAGCAAGGGACTATGTTTTTCTGCGACCCCAGCGGCAATGCGCTCGAATTTAAAGGATTTAAAGATATTGCTTCGCAACTCTTTGCGAAGTAATTCACACGGAGAGAGCCCGAATGATAGTCGACATACTAAAAGCGATAATCGAACTCGGGCTGCCATTAGCCTTGCTAAGCTGGCTCATTTTTATGCGCTTGTTTATCAGCGGTGAGCTAGATCGACAGTCGGATCGCAAAGGAATAGAACGCGGCGTTAAGAAGATCAAAGCGTCGTTTAAGGGTGAGAAGAAACGGACATTCGCCGAAAAATCCAAGACCGACCTAGTGTTCGAGAAGTGGATGTATTTTGGGAGTGGATTCTACGGATTGGCAGCACTCTGGACATTAGTAGTTATTGAGGTCAGTGAGCTAATCGGCTTTGTCTTTAATTTCCCCGGCCTCGATGCGCTTTTCGGCGATGGGTTAATTGCCTTCTTATTCAATTTAGCGATGAACCAACTGAGTAATCTGATCAGTGCGTTTGTGTGGTTCAGCTATTGGGATGGCTCTATGCTCATCTGGGTATTGGTTGCGTATGCAGGTTACCTTGCGGGTATTGAAGCTGCGCGGCGTAACCTACAAGTATCGAAAGAAGCGCTCCTCGAACGCGTGAGACGCAAGCCGAGCGACTAGGCTAAGCGGCCACTTTCTGCTCGCTAGACAACCCGACTTCCTTCGCGAGTAACTCATAAGAGCGTAATCGAGCGCGGTGGTCATGCACGATAGTCACGAGCATTATTTCGTCGACACCAAATTCTTTAGAAAGCGATTCGAGTTTTGCCTTCACTTGCGCCGGTGTTCCAACGGCGCGCTTTTCTTGGTTCGAACGGATAAGGGCTAGCTCGCTGGCTGCGTAAGGATAGTCCCGCGCTTCCTCAGGCGTAGGGAAAGGCCCCGGATTGCCCCGCAGCAGACGGATATACCAGAGGTCGCGACTGCTCGCCAGACGCTTCGCTTCTTCCTCAGTATCGGCGCAGACGGCGAACAGTGACAGGCATGTATGCGGTTTGTCGAGGTTTGGCCCCGGCTTAAAGCGAGCGCGATAAATATCGAAAATATCGGGGCTAATATTCGGATTTATAAAATACGCGAAGTTATAGGGAAGACCTGCAAGTCCTGCAAGCGTTGCACTATCGTCGCTGGAGCCTAGCATCCACATTTCAGGCGGCACCTCGGTTTTGGGAAATGCGCGCGCATTCTCCATGCCAGGCGTGGGGGGGTCGGTGTCGTTTAATAGAGCCTGCAGGTCTGCGATCATGTTGGGGAAATGCTCGGGCCCCACGCGCGACCCATAGCGGATCGCGGCGGCGGTGAACGGGTCTGTGCCCGGTGCGCGCCCAACACCAAGGTCGATACGGTTTGGGTAAAGCGTCTGCAAGAGTTTGAAATTCTCGGCAACTTTATAGGGGCTGTAGTGGGGCAACATGACGCCTCCCGAGCCTAGCCTTATCTGCGTGGTTTCAGCGCCTAAGCGGCCAAGCAATACCTCCGGCGAGCAGCCGGCAAGCGCGCCGGAGGCGTGATGCTCAGACACCCAGTAGCGATGGTAGCCTAGATTGTCGACGTGCCCCGCCAGCTCGATTGTCTCCTGCAAAGCAGCAAAGGGCGTGCTGCCAGAACGGACGGGAGATTGATCGAGAACCGATAATGTCAATGTCATAGCTAGTCTACTATTGCCTGATAGATGCCGTTGCGCAGGGTGATGTGGTCGTCGAGCCCGGTAGCTGGAATAATCTGCGTGAGATAAACCACGACTAGGTCCTCTACCGGATCTACCCAATAGGTTGAATGATACGCGCCGCCCCAGGCGTATTCGCCCTCCGAACCGAGTGTTCCGCGCAAGCCTACGTCTGTCGCTATAGAGAAGCCTAAGCCGAAACCTTGGCCTGGTCGAAACTCAATCGTGCCCAAGTGATCCGTGGTCATGAGTTCGATTGTCTTGCGCGACACCAAGCGTTCGCCATTGAGTTCGCCGCCATTGAGCGTCATTTGTAAAAACTTAGCGTAGTCGCCTGCTGTTGAAAGCAAGCCGGCGCCTCCTGAGAAACTCTGCCGTGGCCCATCGGCATAGAGCCCTTGGCTCTGCATACCATTGGTTTCAGGAATCGCTTCGATACCCCCTTCCTGTTTGGGACGGTAAACAGTGGCGAGGCGATCGCGTTTGGCCGCGGGCAAATAGAAATGCGTGTCGTTCATCCCTAAAGGCGCGAAAATATTGTTGGCGAAAAAGTCAGCGAGAGTCTCGCCGCTGACGACTTCGACGACCGCACCGAGGATGTCGGTGTTGTAGCCATAGATCCAATTCTCACCCGGATGCGCGTCGAGTGGCAGCGCTGCCATGCGCGCTATTGTTTCTCGGACGGGCTCTTCGCGGTCGGCGAAATACCAGCCCTGCATGTTTGCCCGCTGCCATTCTGCTGCGCTGCGTCCCGTTCCGTAACTCATGCCGCCTGTGTGCGTGAGCAGATGGCGTAAAGTGATTTCATTTCGGGCAGGCTGGAGTGTGTAGCCGCCGGAGTCGTCCGAGACTGCGACCTGCATGTTGCTCCATTCGGGCAGGTATTTTGATAGAGGCTGGTTAATATCGAGAAGCCCGCGTTCCTGCAGCATCATAATCGCAAGGCTGGTAATCGCTTTGGTTTGCGACGCGATTCGAAAGATAGAATCGGTGTTCATTGCGACGCCCCGAGCGACATCCTGCATGCCATTCGCTTCGTGCGCGACGACCTCGCCGTGACGCAAAACAATATAGACTTGACCGGCGAGGCGACTGTCTTCGTTGTAGCGCTCAAGATTGTTGTCCAGCAGAGCGAGGCGTTCACCCGACATGCCAACGCGCTCTGCCACAATGGGTGAGTCGGCTAGCGCGATAGAGGGAAGGGTAGACGATAAGAAAGCCGATACGGCACCGAGGACAAAAAGCGCTAACGCGCTTCCATTGTTGCGCAGATGATGTGTATAAGGCATAGCGAGGCTCCTAAGCTGTTATTTTTTTTGCTCTGATTCTCATGCTCGATTATTGACCGCGCGCCGAAACAAATCAATCAAGCGTAGATGCCGATGCCTAGCCTTCTTGACAGGCATAGAACGAGCCTTCATGATCACGTCATGAATTTTTCCTCGCACAGCAATACTCCCTTCCGCCTTGTCCAAGGTTGGCGCCGCTCAATGGGTCGCCGGTAATTTAGTACTGGCCGCCCGAAGTAGTGGCAGCCGTTTGTTCTCCTGTTCGTCCTTCTGTGCGTCCTTCCGTTCGTTCTAGTAGGTCTTTCATTCCTAGCCACTGCTTCTGCGGTCAGTCCGTTTCGTTACTCATGTAACAAATCGATTGAGCCAATTTGAGCCAAATTAGGCCAGATTTAGCCAGATTTAGAGAAGCAAGGAATAAACAATGACCAAACCAATAACGAATACCCTGACGAATCTCGGTAAAGGCGAACGCTACTTGCGCTATACATGTGGCAGTGGCGTAGGGATCACTCGCACCGCGAGCGCACTCGACTACCCGCAGGCAGTCTCTCGCCTAGCTGAATCACTCGACTCGGCGCCCGGGGTGCTACTCGCCTCGAGCTATGAATATCCGGGACGTTATCGCCGTTGGGATATCGGATTCGTTAATCCCCCTTTGTTATTTGAAGCACGCGGCAGACAACTCGCGGTGCGGGCGCTCAATCGGCGTGGCAACATTCTTTTAGTTGAGGTTGAAGCGGCGCTCGCAAGGTGTCCTGACGTGACCAGCTGTAAACTAATCCTCGGCGATAAACCCGATGCAGTAGCAGGTCATTCTGCCGCATCTATCAGCACGAATAGCTTCGATAGTTTGGCGGTAGTGGTTGCCGAAGGTAAAGATGAATTGACCGAAGAGCAGCGCTCAAGAAGGGCCACCGTTTTTAGCGCGCTGAGAGCGATTATTTCTCACTTTAAGAGTGGCGAGGACTCTTTCCTCGGGCTGTTCGGTGCCTTTGGTTACGATCTAACCTTTCAATTCGAGGAGATAGACAGAAAGCTTGCTCGAACCGAGGGCGACCGCGACCTCGTGCTTTATCTCCCCGATGAGATCATCGTCGCCGATCACCGTATCGAAACCGCAACAAGCTATCGCTACGAATTCCTCTGTCGAGAAAGGCAAGCGAAGAGACAAAGCGAAAGCGGTGTAAAGCATGCAAGTTTCACCGAAACAACTGGTGGTTATGCCCGCACAGGGCCGGTACAGCATTATATTCCCGCACCGGTGATCGAGCCGGTTTGCGATCATGCGCCGGGCGAGTTTGCAGCGAAGGTCAAACTCGCGCACGACTATTTTCGTCGCGGCGACCTCTTCGAAGTTGTGCCAGGACAGGTGTTTAGCGAGCCCTGCCGCGATACGCCTTCACAGGTTTTTGGCCGTCTCCAATCGAGCAACCCAGCGCCCTATGGCGCGCTAATGAATCTAGGCGAGGGCGAATACCTGGTTGCCGCCTCACCCGAAATGTTTGTGCGCGTAAGAGAGCGGCGAGTCGAGACTTGCCCTATCTCGGGAACGATTAAACGTGGTCGTAATGCGATCGAGGACGCAGCGCAGATCAAGACGTTACTCAATTCAGCGAAAGACGAAGCAGAGCTTTCTATGTGCACCGACGTCGACCGCAACGACAAGTCGCGTGTCTGTGTACCCGGTAGCGTCGAGGTTATTGGACGTCGTCAGATAGAAATGTACTCAAGGCTCATTCACACGGTCGATCATGTCTGCGGAACCCTGCGCGAGGGCATGGACGCGCTCGATGCTTTCCTCGCACATACTTGGGCGGTAACGGTTACCGGTGCGCCAAAGCACGCAGCGATGCAGTTTATCGAAGACAACGAAAAATCGCCGCGTCACTGGTATGGAGGAGCGATGGGGCAGCTAGGTTTTGATGGCAATATCAACACTGGCCTGACGCTGCGCACCCTGCGCGTAAAAGACGGAATGGGTGAGGTGCGCGCGGGCGCGACGCTTCTCATCGACTCCAACCCCGAAGAAGAGGAAGCAGAAACGAGATTGAAAGCCTCAGCACTGCTTGCGGCTTTGCGAGGGGATAGTGTTTCGCGCGAGGCTGATCGTGTAGGCGCCGGCATTACGCAGGCGAATGCGCGGACACAGGCGGTGGCAAAAAAACCGATTCGAGCTCTTATGGTCGATCACCGCGATTCTTTCGTGCATAACCTCGCGAGCTATTTTCGCGAGTGTGGCGTCGAGCTGATTACGCTGCGTCCCGACGCGGCTAGAAAGTCGCTCCGGGAGTGTGCGCCCGACCTCCTGATTCTTTCCCCCGGCCCCTCACAGCCACAGGCTTTTGCGATGAATGAAACGCTTGATTTGGCGCAGGAGCTAGGTGTGCCCGTGTTTGGCGTGTGCTTAGGTTTGCAGGGAATGGTCGAATATTTTGGCGGTAGCTTGAGGCAGCTAGATAGACCAATGCATGGCAAGGGATCGGAGGTGGCTCACGATGAATCGTCGCTCTTTAATGGGATAAAGAGCCCTTTTATTGCCGGTCGTTATCATTCTTTAGTGGCGGATGAGCTGCCTGAGTGTCTGCGAGTGACAGCGCGGAGTGATGATGGCGAGGTGATGGCAATTGAGCATAAAACGCTGATGATGAGCGCCGTTCAATTTCATCCTGAGTCGATTATGACGCTTGCCGAAGACGCCGGGCGCAGGCTTATCGCCAACGCCATCGACACTCTTCTGGCTACTCACTAAGTGGCCGCTAGGGTGCAGTTACCGGAGGCAGTTCATTCTGAAACCAAATGGCGAGTCTGAGGCCAGCGAGTCCCAAGCGATCGCTTGCGATACTGATCATCTCGTTGACATAGTCGTCGCTGAGCGTTTGGTTTGGTAAGCGCTCGGCACCGCTGCTGTCGGTGCTAGCAATCGCGGCGAGGAGAGAATCGTCATAAACCGAGGGGACCAAAAACTCTCGGCTTTCGGCAAGCCAGAGTGTCCAGTCGGACTCGCGACCCGAGAGATCTTCGTATGTGGCGGCATAGAGTAGGTTTCGCGACTGTTTATCGGCACCGCGCATCGCGCGATCCCACACCGAATGCAGATTGCTCTCGCCAACTCGAATCGCGTTGCCGCCGCGGTCGCCGGTGGCGAACAACTCGGCGCTGTAGAGTGAACCCGAATGCAGTGGCTGATGAATATCGCCCATGAGATGAAGCACCCAGCATAGAGCGACGGCGCGCTGCGCCGGCTCCGCATCGCCATCGGCCAGCACGCGAGTAGTGTAATCCAGCGCGGTAACGACATTGTCGGCATCACGTTCGGATGTGATTGCGCTTCCGGCTACGCCTTGGATCTCTTGCGCAGGCGGGCGATTCACATAGACATTGCCTTGCACGTTGGCGCTATCTCGCAGCCAAGCGCCGTCGATATAGTGCCAACTGGGGCGACTGTATTTCTCGCGTTCGCTGTCATTAAAACCGCGCGCGATGTCTGGCCAGTAGGCTGCTTGTCCTAGCAGCCAGCCAAGCTGGCGCTCGGGAGGCGAGTCGATAAGGTCGGCAGGCATTTGACCAACGAAGTCTTGCTGATAGCGAGGGTGCTGCTGCAAGAGCATGAGTAGTTCGCGCTGTGTGTCAAAGTCTAAGTAACGCAGCGCGACGTTTGCCGAAAGCCTGTGTCCTGTTTCATCCCAAGCCTTAGCCGCGCCGGGTAGTAGAATTTGCATGACGCCAAGGCAAACCACCAACGCGCGAGCAGAGGGCAAACACAGGGATACGCAGGACAGTGCGGAGCACAGAAAGGTGGGAAACTGAAAAAAATGAGCGGGGCGGGTCATGCGAATGTTCTCTGCTTTGATTGGTTATACTTCGAGCCACTCTGCACGCACATCGTGCGCTTGGAGCAGACTCTGGGGTGAGCCTTCGTAAACGATTTTACCATGGCCCATCACATAAAGGCGGCTAGAGATTTTGAGGGCGATCGACAGTTTCTGCTCGACCAGTAAAATCGATACGCCCCGACTCGCAATCTCTTGCAGCAGTTTGCCTATTTGCTCGACCACTTTGGGGGCTAAGCCCTCGGTTGGCTCGTCGATCATAATCAGCTCGGGGTCCCCCATCAGCGTGCGGCACATACACAGCATTTGCTGTTCACCGCCACTCAACACCCCGCCTGGCACATCGGCGCGTTCGGCGAGGTTGGGAAACATCTTAAACATTTCGTCAATGGTCCAGCGACCACTTTCTGCCTTGCCCTTGAGTCCGAGCGTGAGGTTTTGGCGCACGGTGAGTGTTGGAAAAATATCGCGGCTTTCGGGCACATAGCCGAGCCCTCGGTGCGCTATCTCAAAACTCTTTAGCCCTGCGATTTCCTCGCCTTTAAACTGAATAGATCCTTGGGGTTCGACCTCGCCCATGATGGTCTTAACGGTGGTCGAGCGCCCGACGCCGTTACGGCCAAGCAGGCTGACGATCTCGCCGGCGTTCACATGAAAATTGACGCCTTGCAGGATATGGCTTTTATCGTAGTAGGCGTGCAGGTCAGTCACCTTTAGCATCGCTTGGTACCTCCCCTAAATAAGCCTCTTGCACCCGCGCGTTGCTGCGAATATTTTGGGGCGTGTCGGTGGCGATAATCTCGCCGTAAACCAAGACGCTGATGCGGTCGGCAATATCGAAAACAATATTCATGTCGTGTTCGACCATGATGAGTGTTTTACCTTCGGTGATGCGCCGAATCAGTGCGACCGCGTTCTCGGCTTCGCTATTACTCATGCCGGCAACGGGTTCGTCGAGCATGATTAATTCGGCCCCGCTCGCCACGGCAATGCCTAGTTCGAGCGCGCGCTGCTGGGCGTAAGCGAGTTCGCCACTGGGCAACTGGGCTTTGTCGCTCAGGCCAATCTGTTCGAGTACGTCGAGAGCTTTCTCATTGAGCGTTCTTTGGCGCCCCAGCAGCTGCCAGAAAGAATAGCGATATCCCTCGGACCAAAGTAATGCGCAGCGTATGTTTTCGAACACGCTCATGCGCGGAAAAATATTGGTTACCTGAAAGCTTCTGGCGAGCCCGCGGCGAGCGATTTCATAGGGAGGCAGATTGTGGATCACCTCTCCCTTAAAGCCGATGGCGCCTGAGCTTACGTTGTAGCGCCCGGAGATAAGATGGAAAAGCGTCGACTTTCCTGCGCCATTTGGTCCGATTATGGCGTGTTTCTCTCCCGCTTCGATGTCGAGTGAGACGTCATTTATTATGCGAGTCGAGCCAAAGCTTTTGCAGACAGAATCGAGGGTTAGGAGGCTCATCTTACGTCTCCTCTGTCGTCGGCAGTCGGCGTGTTGGCAAGCGCCCACGCGGCTGCCAGGCGAGGACGTGAGAGTTTGACCCCGAGTGCGCCGATACCTGCGAGAGCGAGTAAGATCCCCCAACTGAGCATCGATTCGGCACCGAGACTCAAGCCAAAGAACGGCAGAATGTCGTCGCCTTTATGACTAAGTTCGACGAGTCCGACAAAGGCAGCCAAGAAAACCAATGCAGGGACCGCAGTAACAAAATAGGGGAGTATGAGAGTCCCGAGCCTGCGATTCTGCCACGCAATCTGATGCATCATGATGAAGCCGGCAAATCCGCGAGGCAAAAATATTACGGTGAGTAAAAACATAATGCCCAAGTACAGCATCCACATCTCGCTGTAATTACTAAGCAGTGAATTCATTAGCGTTAAAATCACTGCTCCTACGATAGGCCCAATAAAAAAACCGAGTCCTCCGATGTAAGCCATGAGAAGGACTCGTCCCGAGGTAAGGGCATTGAGGTTCTCCTCGGTAATGAATTCATAATTGATCGCGAATAGTCCGCCAGCAATGCCCGCAAAGAGTCCTGCTGCGCAAAACGAGATAAACCTAACACGGCGTGTGCTGTAGCCAATGAACTCCGCGCGCTCTGGGTTGTCGCGAACGGCATTCGCCATGCGGCCCGCAGGCGTTTGCGTAAACAGATACATAAAGAGTGTCGCGACAAAAAGCCAAAATGCACCCAGATAGTAGACCTCTGCATCTTGTAAAAATTCTATGCCGAAGAAAGGTGGGCCATAGGTTCGATCGCCGGTTACACCTGCCTCGCCACCGAAAAAGTCGGCAAAAATGAGCGAGGAGGCGACGATGAGTTCGCCGATGCCTAGCGAGATCATCGCAAACACTGTGCCCGATTTGCGCGTAGAAAAGCTGCCAATAAAGATAGCGGCGACAAGTCCAACGGCGCCACCGACAAGCGGTATAAGCGTAATCGAGAAAACGAACACTTCATCTGCGATGAGATTAAGCGCATGTACGCTCATAAATCCGCCAAGGCCAAAATAGACGGCATGGCCAAATGAGAGCATACCGCCTTGACCAAGCAGCATGTTGTAACTCAAGGCGAAGATAATCCAGATAGTCATCTGATTCAGTATCGAGATGCCTAAGACAGAATCGAAAATCGACGGCAGAAAAACAAGCGCAAGCGCGAATCCAAGCCAAACAGGCAGCTGCTTTTTCATGTCATTGCTCCCTGTTACCCATGAGTCCAGTTGGTTTAAAGATAAGCACCAAAACCAGAAGGAGGTAGGGCAGCACCGGAGCGATCTGTGGGAGATTGAGAGTCCATAAATCGTTGAGTGGATGACTGCTGTCGAAGCTCAAGCCAAGCAGGTGAAGCAATTCGGGCATGCCTACATCGGCGGCTATCGCATAGGACTGTAAGAGCCCAACGAGGAGTGAGGCAATTAGCGCACCGGGCAAACTGCCCAGTCCACCGATAACGACGACGACGAATACGATGCTGCCCAACACCGTTGCCATGCCCGGGAACGTGGTTAAGACCGGGCCGGCAATCACGCCGGCTACGCCTGCCAAGGCTGTTCCTACGCCAAATACACACATAAAAATGAGCGGCACGTTATGGCCAAGATTCGCAACAGTCTGTGGGTGGCTTATCGACGCTTGAATAATAATCCCCACGCGGCTTCGGGTAAGCACGAAATAGAGTGCGCCAAATATGAGGCATGCGATAGCAATCATAAACCCACGGTAGGCCGAAAATTCCTGTCCGAATAACGTGAAGAGGGCGAAATCGAATAGCTCGGGCGACTGGTAGTTTTTCGTGTCGCGTCCCCAGAAAAACTGCACCGCCTCTTCGATTAGAAACGCAAGGCCAAAGGTAAAAACAAGCTCGGCCACATGACCCGATTGATGCACACGGCGAAGGCCGTAGCGCTCAACAGCGGCACCGATACATCCGACGATGAGAGGGGCGAACAGCAATCCACCCCAGAAACCTAAGTAAGCGCTAAGGGTATAGGCGAAATAGGCGCCGAGCATATAGAAGCTCGCGTGGGCGAAATTGAGCACGCCCATCATGCTAAAGATTAGCGTCAGCCCGCTTGCCAGCATGAATAAAAGCAGGCCTGTGACGAGTCCATTGAGTGTGGCAAAGACGAAGACTTCAAACATAGTTAGCGCCGCGGCCGGCGCATACGGCAACTGTGTTCGGTAATCGTCTCGGATGTGCCAACCTCATATTCGGTTAACAGACCGAAACCCGAATTGTCTGCGTCGAATTCAATACCTTCGTCTGTCTGCTTGGAGATATAGAGCGGCTGAAACAGCTGATGGTCTTCGCCACGCATCCACAGCTCGTCTCCGGCAATGCTTGTAAATCGCATGTCTTCGAGCTGAACAGCGATATCGTAAGGGTCGGTACTCTGGGATTGCTCCATCGCCTGAACCACCATCATTAGCGCGTTTGCGAGCCGCGACTGGGTGATGTCTGAGTCGGGGTGTTTAGCTTTAAACGCTCTGTAAAAATCACGTCGCTCATCACTAGCAAGCGGGTTCGCGCGATCGGTGTGGATGAGACGAATGCGGTCTTTACCATCGGCACCTAGCGTGGCCGTAATGCCATCGTAGGCGGCATAAAAAGTATAGATGGGCACGTCTAGGCCGGAATCGATTATAGAGCGCGCGAGAGACACCATGTCGGCGCCAAAATTACCGGTCACCACCGCATCAGCGCCAGAGGAGGCAATCTTGGTGACATAAGGTGTAAAGTCTTTCACTTGACCGATAGGATGGAATTCGTTGCCGACGATCTCGATGTCGGGTCGTTTCTCCCCAAGCAGTCTTATGGTGTTATCTGCTACCACTTGGCCAAAAGAGTAGTCTTGGCCGATGATGTAAACGCTGCTGAGTTCGTCGTTCATCGCGATAAAGTCGGTGAGCACGTCGAGTTTCATGACCGCGTGGGCGTCGAAACGAAAATGCCAGAAGCTGCACTCTTCGTTTGTCAGAATGGGATCGACCGCGGCATAGTTAATCTGCAAAACCTCTTGGCCTGCATTGCGCCGATTATGCTTTGCGATAGTTTGGTTTAATGTGTTGGCAACGGCAGAGCTATTGCCCTGAAATATTATTCGCAGCTCCTCGCTTACCGCCCTGCGGAACTGTAATTGAGTTTCGGTTGGGCTTTGTTTATTGTCCAAGGGCACAATTTCGATCATGCGTCCGCCTAGGATTCCGCCTTTGGAGTTGTAAAAGTAGTCTGCAGCGAACTCTAGGACGTTTAAGCCGCTTGTGCCGACCGAGGCAAAAGTGCCTGACAGTGGATCCATAAAGCCGAGGCGAATCGGTTCTTGAGCGGTGGCCGCAGAGAAAGACAACGCGCAGGCCAGTGCCCCAATCGAAAGCGAGGCACGTCTGGTTAAAGACTGTCCAGCAGCGGCTCGGGCACTGTTTAAGTGCGGCGTTGATTGGTGATGCTTAGATTGATGGCGTGTAGATTGATGGTGCTTAGATTGGGGGCGGCGAAGGCCAAGAATCAGCGTCATGAATAAAATCCTAGCAAGGCGATAGAATAGGTTCAGAATTGAAGCACGTTGACCGACCTTATCGTACCCTGAAACACTGTGCAACAGCGCAATCGTTGGCTAGTCTTGGGGGTAATGATGCATCTAATTTTTTGGGTTTATGAGCATAAATGCGTGAGATTAAAGAAAGTGAAGTAGAGTTTTCTGCTATGCGGGCAAGCGGCCCGGGTGGACAGAACGTCAACAAAGTATCAACTGCAGTGCAGCTTCGCTTTGACTTTTTGCGTGCGCGCTTATCAGAGGCGCAGCGAGAATTAATCAAGGGTACGCGCGATGCGCGAATAATTTCGTCTGGTGAGATTGTAATCAAAGCGCAGAGGTTTCGCAGCCAAGAGAAAAATAAGCAAGAT
>LICD01000035.1 GCA_001438145.1 OM182 bacterium BACL3 MAG-120619-bin3
CCGCGCCTGCTGTCGAGATCATAGAGTCCGTTAAGCGCATTGTTAACATAGACCACATCTCTCAATACCGAAAACAGATGTTCTTGAATACCTCGAATCATATTGCCATCGACGAACGCCGAAATAGGGGCGTTGCGAACATCCATAATCGGTCCGCGCGACTGTGGCTTCACGTCTATTTCGAAATCGGGATAAGACTCCATAAGACTCGATACATCGTCTATTTCGTTTCCGCTATTCAGCACGGCAAGTGCGCAAAGACGAAACAAGCTTCGCACCTCTTCATTCGCAGACATGAGGCTTTGTATCTCACGATAAGAAAGTAGGTTTAGCGTTCTAACTGGGCGCAAATTCTCTCGGCTCGTTGTTTCTTGCACCGACGCTTGCTGTATTTCATCTTGCGGCATAACCTAACTCTCTCTTGGATGCGTGTTCACTCGGCATAGGCTTATGCCTTGTCGATGGATAGTTTGTGGCCCATTGCCATAGGCGACTACGGGTTTCTGATCGGCGCCGACGCTTCGGGTACAGCGGGCGAGCCGAATGCTTGCTTGAACTGAGGCTCTAAACCTTCCCACGGCCCATCTAATGTATAAGCGGCGCTCGTGAGACTGTCGACTTGATCGCCAAAAATTCGATCAAAAAGATACGCGCCGACCGCGATGGGAATATTAGCCGTCAATAAACCTAGCCAAGGAATATTGTCGCTAACCGGCAGCGTGACATACATTTCACCGATAATAGTTTCAGCAACAAGATCAACATCGCCTGTGATCTGATAGAGACTTGAAGGACCGCTTATGACGAGCCGGTCTTGAATCTGAACTAGGCCTTCGTCTAAAAGTAAATGACCGTCGATTTGTTCGAACGCAAGACCGCTGCGCAGAAGATCGTCACTGAATCGCAGTCGTCGCATAATAGCATCGAAATTAAGGATGCTGATCAATTTCAATGCGCCAGCTCCGCCGGAGCCTTGGAGAAACCTCCCTTCCTTGATATCGATCTTTATTTCACCGCTAAGATACTCCGCATCAAAAAAAGCCGGTGTGCCGGGCCATTCAAGTTGCGAGTCAAAATCACCGGCATTGCTCTCAAGACTTGGGGCATAGCCATTGGCCCGAAGCACCTCGCCAAGATCCGCTACATGTAGCCGACCACTAAATTCGCTTCGATGGTTCTCTCCGTCAAAATGCCAGTAGAACGAGGGCGCAAGCACAGGCTGCGGCAACGAATCTGCATTCGCTGCATCTGGCTCAGTCCAGTTGTCTATTCGCTCTACTGCCAACTGCTGCGCTTCAAGTTGTAGCCCCCTAAAATCGAATGCGAGCGCCGAGAAACCTGCGCCGGTAGCATCGGGTTGCAAGCGAAAGCGCCAACTTCCGTAAGGGCTGTCCCCAATGACGATTTCACGCGCACTAAAGCGCATAGCAGGAAACAATCGTGGGTCGAGTTCGGCGAGCGAATCAATCGGTGCGGCGTCTGTGGCGTTTTCGACTTTGCGCTGAGGCCCGATCGTACTCGACTCGTCACCCGCTAAGCGTAGCTTCTGCAACGCAACAAGCATTTCACCCTCGGCGAAAGGCACTTCGACATGGCCTTCGAGTTCTGGGCCTGCGAGATCTACAAGCCAGTTTTTAGACTCGATATTCGGCCTAACCCTCAGCGATTGATTCGCAAAGCTTTGGCCTAAGAGACCAAACTCATCGACAGCGATATCAACGAAACCAAGGTTGCTGGCGAATGCTTCTACGCCGTAGCTGGAGTCATCTGCCTCGCCTTGTTGAGCTGCAAGGGTTTGCAGATTTTCGGAAAATTTGGCAACAAACCCCTCCCACTGCTCGAAATCAGCTGCGGGCAAACTACCCAACACAACGAGTCCATCGTAAGGGTTTTGTTTAAGCACACTCAGCTGTGTCGGTGACTCGCCTAGAAACACTAAGCCTTGGGTCAGCGTTTCGTCATTAAACGAAAGGTCGAACGCTAATCGCTTGCCCACCTTCCCTCTATGCCATTGTCCACTTTCGCCAAAGCCAAGGCTCAGGTCGAAATCGATCGCATCAGTTGCCTCTTTTGTCAGCGGGTCAGGCCCTACGATCGCAACCCCCTCTAAGGTACTCTGAACTGTCAGCGTCGTTGGGTACAAACTCTCACTACCCTGCTCAATAGACAAAAGGCCTTGGTACTCTAAAACGCCCTCGGCCTGTTGCAGCATTGCGTCGACAAGCGGACTGGTCAACGCCAAATCGGCCAACTGCTCTGGCGCAACGCTGCCGTTCGCGGCAAGCGTAATCGTCTCAATAACACGATCAGCTTGAACCGAACCTAACTGCATTGCGAGCGGACTGTCGAATATCTCCCCTCGCAATGCGTCGCTATCGAGGCCCGTTCGGGTATCGAATACCACGCGACCCGAAAGCCCCGACACGTTGAGACCATAGTCGAGCAGAGCCAATTTGTTTTCATCAATTAAAAGCTCGGTGCGCACATCGACTCCCGTACCCGCGCCGAGAAGCATTTCAACATCGATCGCCATCTCGGCGTCACCTTCTGCGCGCCAGTTGCTCACGGTGGTTGTGAGCCCCTCTGGCAGCGGAGAGGCAATCAAAAAGTCGATAGCCTGCTGCGTAAGACCCGCAGCGCCGCCTTCGACAACGAGCTTGTTGCGGAGTTCGCCGTCTTCGTCGATGTCGGGTCTTACCGAGCCTTTAGCCCCGCTCAGCTGCAAGCCATGGCTTTGCCCAGCCGTCACAACGACATCGATCAAATTGTCGGCGGTTGCGACGAATGCCTCTACCTCTTCGATAACAGGCCAGCCGTCAGCGTAGCGAATGGTCCCGTCACGCAGTCTGTAAAAACTTTGGAATGTTTTCGTCGCAGGATCTGCTCCGGGTAGCGTTGAGCCGCGAAAAATCGCGCCACTGTCGAAGAACGTGCCGCCGAGTGCGGCTCCTCCCACCCAAGACATTGTCGTTTTAAGGCCCGACTCGATTCTAGGGCCGTCTGGCAAATAATAGTAACGATCGTCGGCACTCATCTGCTCAACACCGATAAGCAGCTCAATGGTCGACTCAGGAACGCCCTCTAATGGCCTCACCAAATGTGAAGAAAACTGCACACGGCCCTTGGTGCTTTCCGATTCAGCGACCACCGTGTTGCTCGACAGTCGTAAGTCGAGTCCTGCATTAAACAGCGAGAGGAAGTCGATACGTCCATTTACGTAGTCGTATGACCAATCGCGGGTGTAAATATTCGGCAGGTTCATTTGCAAAGACGGCGTATCGATTTCGGCAAAGCCGCTCGCACTTTGCGTCTCACCGTCATACTCGATTTCGAGATAACCTGTGACGCCATCTAACATCGGAATCGCACCGAGAGAGTCGACAGCACCCCCTTCGGTATTCGCCCGTAGCGAGAGTTTTTGAATCGGCCCAGATAGCGCCTCTAACGGCGAAGCGGCCTTTTCTTGGCCAGTAAGCGTTACACTGAGATTGCTGAGCAGCCCGCGCGGCGACAATGTGTTCATCGTAGCCAGTTGAGACTGTGTCAGAGGGATAAACCCCGCATTGGCCATCCGCTGAGTAAGGCTAAGAATTCGGGCAAGGTCTAAAGAATCAGCCCTTAGTTCGAGCTCACCGTCTTGACGAAGCACAAACCCAGCAGAGAATGTACCCCATTCCTCACCATCCCATTTTCCTTGATTCGCCTGGATCACAAATTCGAATCGCGGGCCCAAGCCACCCGCCTGAACCGATTCGTCAGACTGCCGAATTGTCGCGACGCTGCGGAAGCTCGACAGCTCGGTTGTCTGCGCCTCCCTAGCAGAAGGCCTCTGCAATTCTAAAGACTCTATATCGAGTGTTGCCGTTGCTTCCACTAACTTTCCATTCGACAGTTCAAGCCAAATTTCCCCGCCGGCATTAAGCGTGGTCACTCCGGCAAGTGCAGGCTGGATTGACGCCGGCAGGAGCGAATCCAAAAGCGGGAGATAATCACCACTGGGAATGTTGGCATAGGCATAGGCCGATGCGTCTGCAAGAGTCGCGCCTGTCCCCTCGTAAGAAAATTGAAGAGGCTGACGCACACCATCAATTCGCGCATCAAAAAGAAACACATGATCGCTGTCCCGATTTTGAATACGAGCATCGATCACATCGACCACCACTGGCGCGCCCGTGTTCGGCTCAAGGCGCAGCGCAACGTCGCTTAACTGCAAATAAGAAACACCCAGAAGAATCGAGTAAAGCTCATCCATGTCTACCCGCTGCGGGGTCGTGCCGCTGACTCCTCGCAGCTGCCACACACCCCTTGGCGATTGCCTTAGCGCAACGTCTAAATCGGCGACTTCAAACTCCTCTAACACCCAGCGACGCTGCCAGAGACTCGCCAGAACATCCAATGTGAGCATCGCTCTATCGAACACCAAGCCGCCCGACTCGGTTGCCGTGCCAATCTGAGCTTCGGTCACGAGCAGGCTTAAACCGCTCACTTGAATAGTCGGATTGAACCCAGAAAAACTCCCTGTGAGAGACGCGATGTTCACGGGCAATCCTGTCAATTCGAACACTTTTTCTTCGACAAATTGCGTGTAGTCTGCAACTGCTGGCATGAACTGTCGCCCGGCACTGACGTACGCGGCAAGCGCGACAATGCCCACGATCAACAGCCGTCTTAGCAACCTACCTATGCCAAACACTACGTTAAAAAACACTCCGCCTCTCTTTGCTACTCGTTCGGGCTAAGAATCACTCCATAGTCGGTCGATCAACTCAATCTCAATCTGCTCACGAGCGAGTTCAGGCTTTGCAACGAACTCCAGTCGAGCATCTAACAATCGCTCCAAGGCGTGAGACTCGCCGCGCAAGGCGTCGATTATTTCGACTCGCGCTTTAACCCTAAGCCCTTTCCCTTGCGCCGCGAGGGCAAAAATTCGTCTGTGGGCATCTGCTACTATAAAGTCTATCGAGGCAACATGACCGTCGCCTGAACATTCTTCACACGGCGCTCTCAGCACTCGTTGCAAGCTTTCTCTCACACGCTTGCGAGTCATTTCAATCAAACCGAACTGCGAGAACCCTCCAACAGCTGAATGCGCACCATCTCTAGCAAGGGCATCGACCAGCGCCTGCCTCACCCGAATGCGGTGCTCCTCACAGTGCATATCGATAAAATCTATTACAATAATTCCGCCTAAATTACGCAGCCTCAATTGAGTAGCGATCGCGACCGCCGCTTCGAGATTGGTCTCGAGTATCGTTGATTCCTGATCACGCGCCCCAACGAAAGAGCCCGTGTTGACATCGATAGTTACCATCGATTCGGTTTGCTCAATCACGAGATCGCCCCCATTGGGTAAGCGTACTTTCTTTTCTAACGCGTCTGCTATTTGTTGTTCTATTGAGACTCCGTTACCCCCGTTAAGTTCGAACAGCGGCGGTTGTTGCTCCACTCGTTTCAGCAGCGTTGTTGCTTCGGGAATGTAGTCTGAGAGAAAAGTATTCAGCCTATCGAATGCCTCGGCGTCATCGACAAGGATGCGCGTAACATGTAGATCGAAAAGATCGCGCATAGACCGCACGTAAATCGGTTCTTCCGAGTAAACGCATCTCACCTCATTGGGTCGCTGCAATCTACTCTTTAACTTTACCCACAGCCTGTGGAGATGGCCAAGGTCTTCTATAAATTCTCCCTGTGTCGCACCTTCCGCCACAGTCCTAACGATAAATCCGCGTGACTCTTTCCAATCGGATTCTATCAAGCTGTCTCGCAGCAACGCTTCGAGCCTCACGCGTTCTTTCTGATCGGCAATTCGCTGTGACACACCTATATGCAAACTGCGTGGTAATAGAACCAGGTGTCTAGCAGCGAGAGTAAGATGATTGCTTAACCTTGGGCCTTTGCCTGCGATGCCATCCTTCATAACTTGCACGGTAAGAAATTGGCCTTCGCGCAGAAGCTCGCCTATTCGCGCTGGTTTGTCTCGCCGCACTTCGAGACCCTGCGCGTCCAGCTCACTAATGTCTGATGCGTGAATAAACCCTGCTCGCTCTAGCCCAATGTCGACGAACGCCGCTTCCATACCGGGCATAACACGCAACACTTTACCCTGAAATATATCGCCTACATGGCTGCGCGAACGATGACGCTCGAGCATCAGTTCCTTAAGGACACCCAGTTCTACGAGCGCAACGCGAGTCTCAGCCGGCATGACGTTAATCAGTAACTCGCTCATTGTCGCTCATCCCCTAATTCGGGAAGGGAGTCGAGTCCTGCTTGCTTCAGTAAGGCTGCGGTTTCGTATAACGGCAATCCCATCACCCCACTGTAGCTGCCTTCGATCGAGCGAATAAACGCCGCCGCAATGCCTTGTATAGCGTAACCGCCTGCTTTTCCGCGAGGCTCTCCGCTGCGCCAATAGCGCTGCGCCTCGGTGCGACTAATTTCACCGAAAGTCACCCGCGTGAGTGACACGGCTAAACCGATTGTCGAGACCACGCCGGCCTCGGCCGACGCAAGCACACAAACTGCACTTCTGACTTCGTGCGTTCTCTTGGCCAAGCGCAGCAAGAAACTCTCAGCTTCCTCTGCCGATTCAGGTTTAGCTAACACGTCATCGTCGAGCGAAACCACGGTATCGGCCGCAATCAAAACCCCAGGCTGGGAGAGCAATAGGCTGCGCCCAGACTGGGCTTTCTCCTCCGCCATGCGGCCTACATATTGCTCGGGGGACTCAGCCTCATGACGAGTTTCATCGATGTCCTGCGGGCAGATCTCACACTTAAAACCAAGTTGTGCAAGCAGCTGTGCGCGTCGGGGCGATGCGGATGCCAAAATTAACCGTGAGGATTTCATCAATTTTTTATGAACCCGCGCCTGAGACTGCGCAGCAAAGAAAATAAAGCAGGCCAAATCGCTGCGCTCGAAAAAGCCGCAAGCAAATACATCGAATCGACAGGCTCGATCTGACCACTTATCACTCGCAGCCAATGACTTAAGCCGAGCGCGACAAGCGCTAAAATAAAGAGCAATCCGCTCTGTTGGATAGGGTTGTACATGCGGAGACGCTGGTGGAGGCTTAGCGTGACATACGCAACAATGAGTAGAGTTAACGCGTTAAGGCCGAGCATAGTCCCTTCCAAGACATCAAGTAGAAGTCCTGCCGCCCAGGCGAAGCCAAGCCCTACTCGATAAGGCAATGCCATAGTCCAGTAAAAGACGAACATCAGCACCCACTGTGGCCGCCAATTCATCGCCCAGTCAGGAAGAGGAACGATCGCCAACAAATAGGCTAAAAACAGGCTAATGATGACAACCCAATAGGTATAGCTCCTCGACTTCACGGCTGCACCTCGCTTGCTGGTGCTTCAACATCAGGCACAGGCGTTTCATGAACTCTCGGCGGTATCAGGAGCATCACGTGTCGCGTGCTATTAATTTCTGCGCGAGGGCGCGCTTTTATAACCGCAAAGTCTTGACCAGGATCGTTGTTCACGCTGATGACATCGGCAACGGGAAAATTCTTCGGAAAGATTTGCCCCATTCCTGAACTCACGAGTAGATCACCGGCGCGAACATCTTGTGTCTGAGTCACAAATTCGAGTTCCAATTCATCGGCTGCGCCCCTCACGCCACGCGCGAGCGCGCGCTCACCGTTTCTGTTTACCTCGACAGGTGTTACGTGCAGTGGATCGGACACTAGCAGCACCCAGCTACTTCTTGGCATGACTTCAACCACCTGACCCATGAGTCCATCGGCGGCAAGCATCGCTTGACCAACAAAAACGCCTTGCAGCGCACCTCGATTAATGAGGACTCGCTTGCTTGCTCGATCGGGTGACCTGTTCACGATCTCTGCCGCCAAGACTTCGCCTTCAACGATACGGACAGCTTCACTTAACGCGCGAAGGCGGCTATTTTCACTTGCCAAACTAGCTAAGACTTGCAGTTCTCGCTGCGCTAAAAGCAACTCATTATTCAGACGCTCGTTCTCCGCAAGTAGGTCGCTATGCGAGACGAAAACATCGTCGAAGAGTTCAGAGGTACGCGCCGGCATGTCGGCAACCCAGTACACAGGCGTTGCTGTATAGGAAAGGAAAAACCTAACAGAATGGAGATAATCGAATCTGCTGTCAGCAAACATGAGGCATAACGATAAGAAGGCGAGCGCCAACGCTCGGTATTCGAGTGCTACCCCCTTTGTAAACAGCGCCTTATCGATGACACAACCCTCTTTCTAGTGGCCGATCTATGACAGTAGAAAACGCCCTTTGAGGACCGCCTTCTCTAGAGGAGATAGTATCTTAAGCGAGGCGCGGAAAGAAGGAATGACCGTAACCCTGTTAGATAACGCCTGCTGGCTGACACCGGACAGGGGCACGCTGCGTCTGAGTGGAGTGAGAGTGAGAGTGAGAGCGAGAGTGAGAGCGAGAGTGAGAGTGAGGCCAACACTCTTCTAGGCCGCATCACACGGCCTAGCGTGATGCGATCAGTCGATCATTCGATAGAAAGGAGATCTATATCGTAGGCATCCATCAGTTCCATCGCCTTACCCCCACCTCGGGCGACGCAGGAGAGGGGATCTTCTGCAACGATGACCGGAAGCCCAGTTTCCTTGCTAAGCAATTTGTCTAGGTCCCGCAGCAGCGCCCCGCCGCCGGTTAACACCATTCCGCTTTCGGCAATATCAGACGCAAGTTCGGGAGGCGACTGCTCGAGGGCACTTTTAACCCCCTGAACAATCGCTGAAAGAGGCTCTTGCAACGCCTCAAGAATTTCCTCGCTGTTAAGCGTGAAGCTGCGTGGCACGCCCTCGGCCAAATTACGTCCGCGCACGTCGATTTCGCGCTGCTCGCCGTTTTCGCTAGGATAAGCACAGCCGATTTCTTTTTTAACACGCTCGGCGGTAGCATCGCCGATAAGGCTGCCGTAGTTACGGCGCACATGGGTAACGATTGCTTCGTCGAAGCGGTCGCCGCCAACACGAACTGATTCCGAATAAACAACACCATTGAGGGAGATAATCGCGATCTCGGTCGTACCACCACCGATATCTACGACCATCGACCCGCTCGCCTGCTCGACAGGTAGCCCAGCGCCAATCGCCGCAGCCATCGGCTCCTCGATTAGGCGGACGTCTCTCGCGCCTGCGCTAGCGACAGATTCACGAATCGCGCGGCGCTCGACCTGAGTCGACTTACACGGCACGCAAACCAATACGCGGGGACTAGGGGGGAAAAAGCTATTTTCATGCACTTTGTTGATAAAATGCTGCAACATCTTCTCAGTGACCTGAAAATCGGCGATCACGCCATCTTTCAATGGGCGGATTGCCATGATATTTCCGGGCGTTCGCCCCAGCATTCTCTTGGCATCGGCGCCGACAGCCGCCACCGACTTTTGTCCGTTATGGGTACGTATTGCAACGACCGAAGGCTCGTTTAGGACGATGCCTTGGTCGCGAACGTAAATAAGTGTATTGGCCGTGCCGAGATCTATCGACAGGTCGTTGGAGAACAGTCCCCTTATTCTTTTAAACATGCGTGGCTTTCAACCTCGGTAGTACTGATTCCAGTACCTTTTTTAATTCTTCGATAGCTGCTGGAAGGCGTCGAGAAACAGACTCGGCCAGGTGAGTAATTAACGCTCTGCCGCCTTTTCGCCGCTGACAATCCCTGTGATACAGGCGCAATTTCTTGTACACTTGCACGCCAAGCGAACAGAGAATGGTCGTAATTTATGCGCACTCTAGCAACGGCTTGGTGCGAGAGCAAGCGCTAAGGCACGAGTTGACTTAACAAAATACGTTGGCGATTTTACCGACCGTTTTAAAGCGCAATTCAGACACCATTCACCTCGCCTGCCCCAATATCGAAGGAATAGCACAATGGCACTAACTAAGACCGAGGTCGAGAAGATCGCCCACCTCGCCCGCCTGCATGTCACCGACACCGAAGCCGAAGAAGTGGCCAAAGGCGTTAGCGACATTCTGGGTTTGATCGACAAAATGCAGTCGATCGATACGGACAATGTCGAACCGCTCGCTCATCCTTTCGATGCCGTGCAAAAGCTCAGGCCCGACGCTGTTACCGAGACCGACCGCCGCGACGAACTGCAGAAGCTCGCCCCTCAGAGTCAAGACGGCCTCTTTTTGGTGCCCAAAGTAATCGAGTAATCGGCATGAAGGCCACTTGCACGCTCAAGCGATGCGGTGCCTAACAATGGCGAGTGAAGCCAAATACCGCGCAGCGCGGGCGTTAGATCAAAGACAGGATTTCCCAATGATAGAAAAAACAGTCGCCGAACTTAGCGCAGCCCTTGCGGCTGGCGAGACGACAAGCGTAGCCCTCACCCAAGCCTACCTCGATCAGATCGCAGCTCACAATGAAACGCTCAATGCCTATATTACCGTGTGCGCAGACAGCGCTCTAGCACAGGCCCGCGCGGCGGACGAGGCGCGCGCAGCGGGGTCGACCGCGCCGCTCCTTGGCATCCCTATCGCGCACAAAGATCTTTTCTGTACCGAAGGCGTTAAGACAACAAGCGGCTCAAAAATTCTGCATAATTTTATCTCGCCTTACGACGCGACAGTTGTGGAACGCATGCAGGCTGCAGGCGCGGTGATGCTCGGCAAAACCAATATGGACGAGTTTGCAATGGGCTCCTCTAACGAATCGAGCTACTACGGTGCTGCACGCAACCCTTGGAATTTGGACCGAGTACCCGGCGGCTCGTCAGGCGGCTCGGCTGCGGCGGTAGCAGCAGACCTGTGCGCCATGGCAACAGGCACAGACACCGGCGGCTCCATTCGGCAGCCGGCGGCATTTTGCGGTATTACCGGGTTAAAACCGAGTTACGGACGCGTATCGCGCTGGGGCATGATCGCCTACGCATCAAGCCTCGACCAGGCCGGCCCACTGTGTAAAACAGCCGAAGATGCGGCCATTCTTCTTAACGTGATGGCGGGTGTCGACGACAAAGACTCGACCAGTATCGACCTGCCCACAGAAGATTTTAGCGCGGCGCTTAACGACTCGCTCGAAGGGCTGCGCATTGGTTTGCCCAAACAACATTTCGCCGAAGGATTAAACCCCGCGATCGATCGTGCCATTCGCAGCGCCGTCGCCGAACTCGAAAAGCTCGGCGCGGTGGTAAAAGAGATAGACCTGCCCAACAGCGACCTCGCGATTTCCGCGTATTATGTTATCGCGCCAGCCGAGGCTTCTGCCAACCTCTCTCGCTTCGATGGTGTGCGCTACGGCTACCGCTGCGAGAATCCGGTCGACCTCGAAGACATGTATAAAAGAAGCCGCAGCGAAGGCTTTGGCGAGGAAGTTAAGCGCCGCATAATGATTGGTACCTACGCACTGTCGGCAGGTTTTTACGATGCGTATTATCGTAAGGCGCAGAAGATTCGTCGTCTCGTGAAAGAAGACTATGCCCGCGCCTTCGAAGAAGTCGACGTCATTATCGGCCCTACCACACCAAGCCCTGCCTTCGAACTAGACTCGATGAAAGACTCGGTGACGATGTATCTCGAAGACATTTACACCATCGCGCTTAATCTTGCCGGCCTACCGGGCATGTCTGTCCCCGCAGGTTTCGTCGACGGTTTACCGATTGGCATGCAAATCGTGGCCAAAGACTATGCCGAAGCAAAACTATTGAATGTCGCGCATCAGTTTCAGCAAGTCACCGACTGGCATAAACAAAAACCTGCGCTGTCCACCGCAGCAAAAACCAAGGAGGCCTAGCATGCAATACGAAACAGTCATTGGCCTAGAGGTACATGTGCAGCTCTCGACAGAGTCGAAACTTTTTTCGGGTTCGGCAACGAAGTTTGGCGCTGAGCCAAACACACAGGCAAACATTTTCGACCTAGCAATGCCGGGCACACTTCCCGTTCTAAACGGGAAGGCAGTCGCGATGGCGGTCAAGTTTGGCGTCGCTATCGGCGCTGAAATAGGCAAACACTCCGTTTTCGATCGTAAAAACTATTTTTATCCAGACCTGCCCAAAGGCTACCAAGTAAGCCAACTAGACTACCCAACCGTGGGCAAGGGCACGCTTACCGTCACACTCGACGACGGCAGCGAAAAAGTGATTGGCGTGACGCGCGCACACATGGAAGAGGACGCAGGAAAATCTCTTCATGAAGACTATCAAGGCATGACGGGAATCGACCTCAACCGCGCCGGTACGCCGCTGCTCGAAATAGTCTCAGAACCAGACCTACGCAGCGCGAAAGAAGCGGTTGCCTATTTGAAAAAACTGCACTCGATCATCCGCTACCTCGACATTTCTGATGCCATCATGGCCCAAGGCTCAATGCGCTGTGACGCTAACGTCTCGATCAGACCCGTTGGCCAAGAAGAGTTCGGCACGCGCACCGAAATTAAGAACATTAACTCGTTCAAGTTTGTCGAAAGAGCGATTAACTATGAGGTTCAGCGGCAGAAGGACGTGCTCGAAGACGGCGGTCGCATCGTGCAGGAAACGAGACTCTACGACGCAGATAAAGATGAAACTCGCTCGATGCGCAGCAAAGAAGTAGCCAATGATTATCGCTACTTTCCCGAACCAGACCTGCTGCCGATTGTAATCGACGACGCGTATATCGAAGCCATTCGTGCCACGCTGCCAGAATTACCAGACACGCGCGGCGCACGCTTTGTGTCCGAATACGGGCTTAGTGAATACGATGCTGGCGTGCTTGTGGCAACGCGCGAGATGGCTGACTATTTCGAAACGACCGCCAAACTAAGCGGTGATGCTAAGCTCGCTGCCAACTGGGTAAGCCAAGATTTACAGGCGCTTCTCAACAAGCACGGCTGGGAACTCGACGAGTCTCCCATTCAAGCTGAGCGTCTGGCGATGCTGATTCAGCGCATCAAAGACAACACAATATCCGGCAAAATTGCTAAAACCGTGTTCGACGCAATGCTCGATGACAGCAGCGATGTCGACGCGATTATCGAAGCGAAGGGACTTAAACAAGTCACTGACAGCGGCGCACTCGAAAGCCTCGTCGACAAGGTGATCGCAGAAAACCCCGACCAAGCGCAGCAATACCGTGACGGCAAGGTTCAGGTTATCGGTTTCTTGGTCGGTCAGTGCATGCAGTTGTCGAAGGGCAAGGCGAATCCTGCACAGGTAAACGAAATCTTGCGCGGAAAACTTAGCTAGCGAGATGCGGTGAAAGAGCAGCAACACAGCAAACAATAGGCACAAGAGCAATACTGACTATGAGTAGCGATAAGAAGCGCGGCGCTGAACGCACGCAAAAAGCCGTAAGAGACGAAGACTGGTCTGATGAAAGACTGATTGGTTTTCTGGCGTTGTTACCGCCCGATGATTTGCCTGCAGACTATAATTGCCTGCTTCGCGCTTATCGCGGCATGACTGCTGACTTATTCGCGCGGTTCGTTCGGCTGTATGTCGACCGCGGCCATGATATCAACGTTACGCTGTCTAACGGATCAACCTTTTTAGACCACGTTGCACGGCACCGAAAGTCGGGCGATTACGCGCAGGCGCTGATTGACTGCGGCGCACATGCCCACACCTCTTTGGCCGTGCAGGCCTAACGCCTAGAGCAGACGCGCGGGGTTAACGACCGCGCGGACTGCGCGAGCCGCTGCCGCCGCTAGGGCGAGAACCACCGGTACGGGGACCGTCTTTCGCTTTAAATTTGGTCTCGCGCTCATACTTGGGCGCTTTCACCAGAAGCCTCTCTTCGGGGTGTGTACACTCAAGCTTCATGCCTAGCTGCTCTTCGATATCGGGCAGTAAGAATGAATCTTCTTCGCACGCGAAGCTGATCGAAGTACCGATGGCGCCTGCACGACCCGTGCGGCCGATACGGTGAACGTAATCTTCGGGCTCTTCGGGCAGCGTGTAATTAATCACATGCGTGACGTCATCGATATGAAGTCCGCGACCGGCAACATCGGTGGCGACAAGCACCTGCAATTTGCCTTCTTTGAAATTATCGAGCGTACGAATGCGCTGATTCTGCGCCACTTCACCCGACAGCATGCCGACGCTAATGCCATTGCGATGCAGATTGTCTGCAAGCTTGCGCACTTGATCACGACGATTGCTAAACACCATGATGCGCTCGGCCTTCGGCTCGTTGATGAGGTTATACAATAAATTGTATTTGTCGGCTGTGGTGACCAAGTAGACGATTTGATCAACGGCATCGGCTGCAACCCGCTCGGGCGCCACCTCGACCATAATTGGATCCATTGCCCAGCGACTGGACAGCTCGACGATTTCAGGCGTGTAAGTCGCGCTAAACAGGAGCGTTTGACGGCAATCTTTGCGCGGAGTTCGCGCAACAATTTGACGCACCTGCGGAATAAAGCCCATGTCGAGCATGCGATCGGCTTCGTCTAACACCATGAGTTCGATCGTGCCGAGATGCAGATTGCCATTGCTCACAAAATCAAGAAGGCGACCCGGCGTGGCGACAACAATATCAACCGGCCTTGCGTCGAGTGCACGCGTTTGCTTCTGATAATCTTCGCCACCGACCAATGTGACCGTATGCAGACCGCTGTATTTATTGAGGAGGTCGGCGTCGCTTGCAATTTGAATTGCCAACTCACGAGTTGGAGCAACGATGAGCGCGCGGGGCTCGGCGAGATAGCGCTTCTCTTGAATGGGATTGCTCAACAGGTCATTGATAATGGTAATCAGGAACGCCGCTGTCTTTCCGGTGCCGGTCTGCGCCTTGCCTGTCACATCGTGACCTTGCAACGTGTGCACGAGGCTTTGCGCCTGAATCGGCGTGCAGAATTCGAAGCCAAGCGTGTCGATTGCCTCGCGCAAAGGCTTCTGCAGATCAAATGTATCGAATGACACCTTTGGCTCTTCCACTACCTCGGATGAACTATTTTCGGCGAGTTCCCGGGCGATAGTCGACTCAGAGTCATCTTGTTCTTCAGAGGCGTCGAGCGCGTCGCTTTGCACAACATTCAGCTCGCTTACTTCGTCCTGCGCCTCTCGCGTCGACTCATTGTGATCGGTTGGTGACTGCATAGTTATCCGGTATTCCAATAGTAAAAAGTGTGAAAACAGACTGCTCGGTTAAACAAGGGGTTGGCAATACTGCACAAACGCGGGGTTGGGACGCTGACACATGACGCGTACGAGCGGCCTAAATCTCAGGGCGACCGCATGATAGCCCTATGCAGGGCTTACTTCAATCGTGCCGCAAGCCAGGCAA
>LICD01000036.1 GCA_001438145.1 OM182 bacterium BACL3 MAG-120619-bin3
TCAGGCATTTCTCGCAGGTGTTGGTAATTATCTTCGCTCCGAAATTCTATTCGATGCCAACGTAAACCCGCGCGCGCGGCCCTGCGACTTGGCCAAAAAACAAATTAACGATCTAGCCCGAAGCACTCTCAAAATTAGTCAGCAAGCGTATGCAACGGGCGGCATAACCAACGCGCCCGCACTGGTCAAAAAACTTAAGCAGCAGGGGCTTCGGCGGGGACAGTATCGCCACACGGTTTTCTCGCGAGAGAATCAAAACTGTTACACCTGCGGAGAAACCATTCTCAAAGAGGCGATTTCGTCGCGCCGTCTTTACTGGTGTCCGCTTTGCCAATATTAGACAAAAGGCTCAGCACAGGATTCAAATGCCATGAACGACACTGCAATAACGCAACTTGATAGCAAGCAGCTACCCGCCTGGCTATTGGGCGAATTGCGTTCCGATCAAGCGGGCGAGACCGGCGCGGTCGCCATTTACCGCGGAATACTTTGGGCGAGCAAGGACGCGTCGATTAGACGCTTCGCTGAACATCATTTGCTGACAGAGCAGGATCACCTTCAGAAGATAGACTCTGTAATTCCTGCCAAGTCGCGCAGCCGCCTTTTGCCATTGTGGCGCGCAGCTGGCTTTGTCACTGGCGCTCTGCCAAGCTTATTCGGAGCGCGCGCGATTTATGCCACCATCGCAGCTGTTGAAACGTTTGTTGATGAGCATTATTTGCAGCAAATAGAGCGCCTAGACCGAGAGAATCTTTTTCCAGAACTAAGAGATCTACTCGCAAACTGCCGTGAGGATGAAATTGAGCACAAGCAAGAAGCCGAGCTAGCCTTGGGCTCAGCCAATCATTTTGGCCTGCGCGTCTGGTGCAAGATTGTTGATTTTGGATCACGCGCCGCCGTGGCGATAGAGCGGCTCTAGCTCCAGAGTTCCACCAAACAACGCATTCCTCTATCTAATCCTGCTATCCAACCCTTCTATCCAGCCCTTCTATCCAGCCCTTCTATCGAAGTCTGCCAGCGCACTCTGCTCGCGGGTTGCGCTTTTCGCGAGCCTGCCTGCGTACTTCACTTCCTATAATTTTCGTGGAATCATCTAGAAACTATTTTTCTGCACTCGAACGGAGACTGCCCAATGAATCTTGCACAGAAACCTGATTACGCTCGCGGGTTATTCGCGCGGCTGCTTACCCCTCTACTTACCTTTCTGCTTGCATTTATCACCTTGCCCGCGATCGCCGCGAGCGCAGGATTCGAATTCACAGCGCTAGACCGTTATGTGCAAGCACCCGATGACAACTACCGCTACGAAGTCGTCGAGGTCGTCTCTGGCGAGGTTAGGGGCGAGGCTTATAAAACCTATATCGTCGAGATGGTCAGCCAGCAGTGGCTCACCGAGGCCGAGGTGAATCTGCCGCTGTGGGTGCATGAGCTAGTAGTTACAGTGCCCGCCAACGTCACAAGCAACATCGGCTTTCTTTACCTTACCGGTGGCAGCAACGAGGGGAATCGCCGCGGCGCTGCACCCGAAAGCGACATTAAGCGCGCGCTGCAGACCGGTACCGTAGTGTCAACACTCTACGGCGTACCGAGCCAGCCCCTCGTGTTCGCCGATGACGATGGGCGCAGGCGCAGCGAAGACGGCATCATCGCCTACACCTGGGATAAGTATCTGCGCACCGGCGATGATAAGTGGCCCCTGCGTCTACCTATGACCAAAGCCGCCGTGCGCGCGATGGATACCATCACCGACCTGATGCAGACCGAGGCGAGCCCAGCAGCCACACTCGATCAGTTTGTCGTGGCCGGCGGTTCGAAGCGCGGCTGGACGACATGGACTACTGCCGCAGTCGATCCCCGTGTCATCGCTATCATGCCGATTGTGATCGACGTGCTCAATCTCGAAGAGAGCTTCAAGCATCACTTCAGCGTCTACGGCGCCTACTCCCTCGCTGTAAGCGACTACGTGCTAAACGGCAATATCGCCTGGATGGGCACCCCCGAATTCGCCGCGCTCATGAAAATCGTCGAGCCCTTCGAATACCGCGACCGCCTCACCTTGCCGAAGTTTTTGCTCAACTCCACCGGAGACGAGTTCTTCATCCCCGACTCCTGGCGCTTCTATTGGGATGAACTGGTCGGTGAGAAACACCTGCGCTATGTTCCCAACTCCAACCACAGCATGGCGGACACCGACGTTATGGACAGCGTCGATGCGTGGTATCACGCCGTGGTGAAAAACGTGCAGATGCCCCGTTACAACTGGGAGGTCGCTGGCGACGGAACAATAACAGTTTTCACACTCGACGAACCCCTTGAGGTACTTTTGTGGCAGGCGAGCAACCCGAGCGAGCGCAACTTTATGCAGGCGCAAATCGGCCGCGCCTACACCTCGACTGCGCTGAGCGAAAACGAACCCGGCGTTTATCAGATAAAGCTCAACCCGCCCGAGACCGGCTTTACCGCCTACTATGTCGAGCTAGCATTCCCTAGCGGCACAGTTGAGCCTCTAAAATTCAGCACAGGCGTCAAGGTAGTGCCAGAGTTGTTGAGCACGAGTGGAAGATGGCGCCGGCGAGTGCGAGGGAGTGAGCCGAGAGTGAATCAGAATGAATTTTGACCCAACCACCTTGCCTATACTCGTCTTCATACTTGCGACGCTTATGTCGCTGGCACAGCCATTTAACAACGCAGTAAAACGGATGAACGAATGCGCAGCCGACGCGTATTCGCTAAACGCGGTCAAGCTCCCCGACGTGCTTGCCTCTGCCCTTGTTAAGACCGCTGAGTACCGAAACCCTCGGCCGGGTGCACTACAGGAATGGCTTTTTTACACGCATCCCTCAGTCGAAAGGCGCGTAAAAATGGCGATGGACTGGAAGGCTGAGCATTAGCGAAATTTCGGTCTAAACTACGCGCGTACTGTGAGAAATTCAAAACAGAAGGGATGGTTACAGGGGAGAGTTTAGCGGAAGAGGCAGACACATACTTTCTTACCGTTAGAAACTAAAAAGCATGCCAGAGCTAACCCCAGTCAACACCAAAAGGCGCATCAATAATTTTCAGCAAATACCACTGCTTAATCTTTAGATTAGCGGGCGAGGCTTATCTGTCCGACACGCTACTTGCCCATGAACTAATCAAGATTACTAAATGGCGGAACTTCGAACGAACGAAGCACCATTCCTTCAAAGCCCTCAAGCATACCTTTCAATGAACCAACTGCCCCCTGCACATAACCCGCGGTTTCGACTAATTTCGCGTGGTTGAGGACGGCTGTAATTTTTGCTAAATCATAGCCAAATTCAGACGCTATAATAGCCATCGTGATTGGGACGCAAAGTAGGTCACTTTTAACTGCACTTAACACTCCAGAGAGAAGTCGTTTGGGTTCTGCCCTTGGCGAATAAAAACAGCGACCCGATACCCTATGAATAAAGCTATAAAAAATCCGAGCTATCATGTGGTAACTCGGATTTTTAACTGTCATGTGCAAGCCAGTCGCACGTTAATTACGATCCAATTAGAAGAGGTTAAACCTAGCACTTAATCGAATTGCACGGGGTGATTGGAAAGCGAGTGGCAAACCATAATTGGGCTCCACAGAACCGCCGTCAGTGTCGCCATTCTCATTGAATCGGCTGATACGCGCAGAATTCAATACATTAAATACATCCATACTCAGCAACACAGTGCGCCCCGATACTTCAAGGTCGTATTGCAGATTCAGATCAAGGTTAGTCAATGTATTAGTGCGCCCTAAGCTACCGCGGCCAACTTTTCTTCCTTGGCAGAAGTGAGAAGAGGCTCCATAGTCGCTAGCAAATGAATCAGTTGGGTGAACTCCAAAGCAGCTAATTGGCCTGCCTGATTGCGCCAATAAATTAGCACCCAATCTGAGGCCATTGTTAAATTGATAGCTACCCCAAGCCTTCAGAGTATGCGCTCGATCGTTCGGAAGCCTGCCGTAAGAGTTATCAACGAGACCCGGTTGGTCGAAATTTTGAGTAATTCCAGCATCATCCTGAGCATTGTCCGACTTAACATAACCCTCATGATTACCTACGCTTTCCGACCAAGTGTAGGACATATCAGCAGACCAACGGCCGTCGAACGGACGCGAAAGTGTGAATTCTAAGGCCTTGTATTCTCGTTCTGCCTCGGGATACCCAAGTTGTGCAGCTGTAAGATTGATTTGCTCATCCGTTTCAGGAATATAGATATTCATCGGTACGCCTGGGTTAGTCAGCACGTATTGATGGAAGCCACTGAACACATCCTCTACTGTCCCTGAGCCTGACCAGGACCCTGTAGAATTGTAATAATCGATCACTGCTGCATCAATCGCTACATCTTCTATCGTCGTGCCTAGCGCCCGGTAAATACCTTTAACACCTAGCTGAAGACCTGAATCTAGCGTGGTCTGATAGCCTAATATATATTCTTCTTGGTACATAGCCTCGAGGTTTTTGTCTGTAGTGGATCGCGTGTCTGGCACAGTGCCGTCGCCATAAACTACTGTGTCATACGGCGTACCACCTAAACCTTGCGGCACGAACTGAGAATCTTTACTTACACCGTCCCAATCATAAAATTCATGAATATAGGTCTCATTACCTGCCATACGAATGTTTGTATTTGCTGCAATGGGTAAGTAATACTCGCCAAAACTACCAAAGACTTTGGAGGTGCCGTCGCCGGTTAGGTCGTATACCGCAGAAAGACGCGGTGCCCATTGATCTTCTACTTCAACAAAAATGCCTCCACTTGCATTCTTATTGGTGAAAGATTCATTACGAATTCCAAGCTCAAGAGTCAGCTGGTTAGTTACATCCCAGACGTCCTGAAGATAAAACGCCTCTGAATTGGTTTCAAAAGCACCACCTACACTGTAGGTGCGCTTACGGACGTTAGCACCCTGAGGGCACTCAATTGCTGTACATCCGTTATATACATTCTCAGGATCTAAGAGCCAATAAACACCTCCTGAGTTTACCGTCGCCTCATTGGCAAAAGCATCTTCGTTATCTATACCAAAACTGATTTCATGGTCATTGAACCCTGTCCAGACAATGTCCGCCCGCGTCATTTCTCGAAGGTCATCCCCGTTTGACACAGTGAAATTCGACCAGTCTCCGCGCGCTTGAAATCCCCCTAGGTACTCATAAACTACAGGAACAGCAGCGCTCGCAGGCGCAGTAGTCCGATCTGCCTCATTTTCACCGTACGATAGCGAAACCTGAAGATCGTCACCAAAGTTACCTGTGTAGGAAGCAATCCAGTTTTTGCCTCCACTTTCGTAGAGCGTGTCACCGACGAGGTCTCCTCGCTCGAACGTGTCACCATCGAAGCCATAAACGGTTTCCACTGTAGTGCGTTTATCGGAAAATTCTGTGTACTCAACGTGATGGTTAGGAGTGATGTAGCCGTCGAGCTTGTAACCATAGAAGCCTTCGTCTAAAACCGAGTCATAATCGCGCCCAGATTGAATGCCTGCATATCGTGAATCGTTTTGCTTATCGTTATAAAGAGCATAGAAAAAAAGCTTATCTTTGATAATTGGACCTGACAGGTATACCTCACCATTGGTTTTTTCGTTCACGTCTAAATCATTAGCAGATGCATAAGTGTTTGGGCTCGTATCTAAGTCTTCGTTGTAATAAAGATTGATTCCCATATCCCATTCATTGGTGCCGCTTTTCGTCGTAGCGTTCATTACGCCGCCAAGTGAACGCCCGTATTTAGCTGAGTAGCCGCCTGTTTTGACTTGTATGGTGTCATAAAATTCGAAAGGCACACTGGAAAAGCCAACCCCAGTTCGAAAATTCGTAGTATTTAGTCCGTTTATAAACGCTGTATTTTCAGCAACTGAAGCGCCACCGAAAGAAGCAAGATTACCAAACCGACTGTCGCCAGCATTCGCGCCAGGCGCGAGCAACGCGACCGAAGTCAGATCACGAGCGATAGGGAGACCAAGAATTTCCTCTGTTGAAATGACCAAACCTGACTCTGCAATAGCCGTATCAACTCGACTTTGACGTCGGCCGCTTGTTACGATCTCGTTAATTACCGCGCTCGAGACGCCCATTGTAATCGCTCGTGTAGAGCCGAGTGATACTGATACTTCTTGCGTGTCTACTACATTTCCATTTTGCAGTACGCGCACTTCATAAGACCCAGGGGTTAAGCCACTTACTCTGAAGCCCCCGTCATTATCAACGGCTTCGGTTCGTACAGTGCCGCGGTCCGTGCTTACTACTTGAACGGTCGTACTAGAGCTTGATCCAATGACCGACCCGCGAACGGACCCATCAGTATCTTGACCAAATAAAGATGGACTTGCACCCAATATTGTCGCAGAAATGGCTAAACTGAGTAACGCCTTCTTGGAGTTATACTTTGAAAAAGCAGAGCTTTTAGCTGACATATATATTCCCCTCTTTTTAGGTTTTTATTATTTTTCACTGAACAATTTTTAAGAATCTAAACCAACAACATTCGATCTCATAAACAAGTCCGCGCTTTCATGGTTTTTCTCTATTTTTGTGATAATCAATGCTTATCACTCGATAGGTTAGTAGATACCGGCAAAAAAGGGAATCTTTAACTGCAAAAAAAGGGGCGCAGAGTGGAGTCTGAGCATGATCATTTTTAGATTTTATGGGCGGGGCGCAAGCAGACTAAAAGTTCTAATACCTACTTAAGGTGGGCACTCTATCGCTAAACGGCGATAATTTCCGTGAACATCTTTTCAACTGTTTTAGGCACGCTTTACCAATAATTTTTTCTACTTTTTGGAGTATATAAAGCAAAAGATTAATGTGCAAGCCCTATGATGGTCTGATAAATGGCGGAAGAGGCAGGAGTCGAACCCACCAGGCCTGTTTTACAGACCTCACCGGGTTTGAAGTCCGGGCACCCCACCGGGGATGATACTCTTCCGTAGATGAGTCTATCACGGGGTGTTTGCAGGGGTCACCCAATCAGCTTAATCGCGCACCTGATTGAGCCCCCAGTCGTAGCTGAGGAAGCGGATCCCCATGTCGCCGCGAGCCAGCTCATTCCTCTGTTCGACGCTAAGTCCCAAGTCGCTGCTATACCTTGCAACAAATTCACCTAACGCGTTCGATCCGCCCCAGCCGCGCTCGAAGTCTTCGCGATACCATTTGAAGATACTTGAAAGTCGCAGGCGGCGTCCGTCGAAATAATTACGCGAGCGATCGCTCAGGAAATCGCGCGTGGCGTCTTCAAGCTGCGCCTCCAGTGCGGTGCCGGTGTAGGCCTCGGCGCGTAGCGCAGGACAGCCGATGGCGGCGCAGTTTACGGCGAAATGAATGCGGGGCTCGTTGTAGCGACCCCACCCTCTGATCATGTCGTGTTCTATGGCATCGAGTGTCACCAAATTACCAAACAATGCGACGCGCTCTAGCTCCCACGCAGAGGTGAATAGCGAACCAATGTCGCGGATGGAGTCTATTGGATCTGACGAAGCCATGTTGTCGAGAATGAGTTCGACGGTTGCGGCATTGTAGAGGTTGATCAGAAAGGCGAGCTGATCAGACGTCTCCCATGCATCGAAACTGGCACGCGATACCCTTGAAGTCTCTTCAAGATAGCTTTGCAGTGGCTCGCGATTCACGCCGAGCGAGGCGTAATCGACAGCCGTCGATAAGCCGTCTGCGATTACAATCACATGTTTCGAGAGCAACAGATTCCAACGCCCGTGGTCGAAATCGCCGAAAGCGGGTGCAGCGTGCACAAATAAAAACAATGCGCTGATTAATAGTCTCGCCTTTGGCGCCCGCCGGCGCGTGGTTTTGCTCATTATTCGCTACCCCTCAGATTTGCACTCAGCCTTAGTAAACGCCTTCTCCTACCCTCAATCCACCTAATGGCGTATGCTCGGCGGCATTGCAGGTTGCGCGAAACATTCACGCCTCGCCGCTAAAAATAGGATCCTTACATCGCGCTACCCTTTAGAAATTCGCGCAGCGGTCAATATAGAGTAGATAGCAAGACGGAGCTAGCCGAGCGATAAGCAGCGAGAGCGTATCCCGCCTTCACCAATCGCTAAGCTTGGATCGCAGCGACCCAAAAGACACGGAGAGAACATCGATGAAATACGCGGAAATAACAGGCTGGGGCAAATGCCTTCCGCCAGCGATATTGAGCAACGCAGACCTGACCACCTTTATGGATACCAGCGACGAATGGATCACCTCGCGCACCGGCATTCGCGAGCGCCGCATCCTGCACTGCAATTTTTCTGAGATGGCGGTGGTTGCCGCTCGCCGCGCCCTTGCCGCGGCTAATCTAGATCCGATGGATATCGACCTCATCCTGCTTGGCAGCCTAACGGTCGACTCCATGTGCCCGAATACTGCGTCACTCATTGCAGACGATCTCGGTGCTCGCAATGCCGCAGCGATCGATCTTAACTCCGCCTGCACCGGCTTCCTTTATGGCCTACACATCGGCACAAATCTGATTAAGACAGGGGCGCATAAAAAGGTGCTGGTCTTGGGCGGCGAGTTTATCTCGCACTATATGGACTGGAGTAACCGCGACGTCGCCGTGCTATTCGGCGATGCCTGCGGCGCTGTTGTGCTCGAAGCCTCTGACGAGGAAGTGGGCCTGCTGTCTGCCCGCATCGGTTGTGAATCTGATGCCAAATATGCGATACAAATTACAAATATCGGCTCTGCCGAAAGTCGATTGTCCGAAGAGTTTCTCTTCAACACGTGGAATTTCGAAGGCCAAGAAGTGTTTAAACGCGCAGTGAAGGCAATGGCGCAGGGCTGTGAAGAAGTCCTCAAAGACACCGGTCTTAGTATCGACGACGTAAGCCTGGTTGTACCGCATCAAGCGAATAAGCGCATTCTCGATGCGCTGGCTAAGCGCGTTGGCATAGAAGAGGACCGCGTTTTCGTCAACGTGCATAAATACGGCAATACCTCCGCGGGCACTATTCCCGTGGCGCTTGCCGAGGCGGTAGAGGAAGGCCGAGTTAAGGCTGGCGACACGTTGCTCACAGCCTCATTTGGCGCCGGCCTCACCTGGGGTGCAGGCGTGATTCGATGGGGACAGAGAACAACGCCTCTCGCCTTGAGCGACGCTGAATTGCCACCTAATGACAAGACCGCGCTCGAGCTACTCGAACCGCATATCGCTCGCTATGCAGCGAGGGCCGCTCGCGGGTAGCTACACAGACACTCGACAAAAGGCGCCTTTGGTTATACCTTCGGAATGTTAGTAATCCTTTTCATTTCAATGTGTCTTTAGTACGGGAGTCAACGATGATAACAACAAAGCCCCGATCTACCTCCTCGCTTTTTGCGCGGGTCAGCGTCGCCTTGGCGCTGCTCTCAGCGCCATTCATAGCCGGTGCGCAAGCGATGGAGTCAGCCGAGCCGTTTAAAGTGGGCACTTTCGCCATTAACGATATTCCAACCGTCGGGCTCGTGATGCGAGACGACGCCTTGGTAGTCGACTTAAACGCGGCTAACCGAGCCATGCAGCTACTGCCGCAGTACAGCCATCTCGATATGCCGGTCGACATGATCGGTCTAATAGAGCGCTACGAATATGGCCTTAAATACCGCATCTACGAGGTCGTCAACTGGCTCGTAGAAGAAGAGCTTCTGAGTGGCAGTGCGATGCGTGATTTTGTCTACCCGGTAGCCAACGTCGACATCATGGCGCCGATCCAATACCCCAGCAAAATCATGAACGCAGCGGTAAATTTTTATACCCATGCGTGCGAAGGCTGCAACGACGACGAACTCGCTCAGCGAACCAAAGAGCGGCGCGAGAATCGTGGAGTCCCGTATCTTTTCCTCAAGCCAACTCGAGGCGCGGTGATAGGCGATGGTGAAGATATCATCATGCCTTATGGTCGTGATGAGATTGAATATGAAGTCGAGATGGCTATTGTCTTCGGCCGCACTGGCAAATACATTTCTGCCGACAGAGCATACGATCACGTGTTTGGTTACATGGTCGCTATGGATGTTTCTGACCGCGGCGGACGTCCGCCGGGCGGCTATGCGATGCGCTCAGACTGGTTCGTTGGTAAGGGCCACGACACCTTTGCACCGCATGGGCCATGGATCGTTCCGAAAGAATTTTATGGTGACCCCATGGAGCGTCTCCACCAAATCACCGTGGTTGACGGTGTTACGGTTCAAGAAGCCAAAGCGGGCGATATGATCCACAACATCCCCGAGTTGATCGAATACGCCTCCTCGCTGATCACCGTGTTTCCGGGCGATGTGATGCAGAGCGGCACGTCGGGCGGCACTGGTGCCGGCCGTGTCGAACGCGCCTCAGGTTCTGGCTTCCTTGTCGATGGCGAAATTATTAGTGCGCAGATCGAGGGCATTGGTACACTGACTCATCGAGTTGTTGCCGAGAAAAGCGTCCCCGGCGACTTATCGGGCTCGCAGCTGCCACCAGTTAGCACTTACCGCGACGCGCGTTAGGCCTTAGCACCAGAACCACATTCGAAGGCCTCCTTCTACCGAGTTGGAGGCCTTTGTTTTGAACAGGAAAAACCTAATGACTCTTTCTCTGCTTTTTTGGCTTACCCTCGCTGCGGCTGGTGTGAGCTTTTGGTGGCAGAGCGATAGAGTAAGGAGCTTTGCCTACGAGCACGTGCTCAAATATTCGCGCGAACGCGGTTTGCAGCTGCTCGACCAATCACTTGTTTTGGTTGGTTTGAAGCCCGTGCGGGGAGATGAAGGCGGGCTACATTTAAGACGCCGGTACCGGTTCGAGTTCTCCACGACTGGCGAGACGCGCTACAAAGGCTGGATAGAAATGAACGGCGTTAGACTGAAAATGCTCGATGTCGAAGCCCACGTCATGCCCAACTCGCTTAGCGATGAAACGCTGCATTAACCCACTCTCGCCGTAAACTCTCATCCCGAAATTAGTTTATTCAGCCGCGGATAATACCGCCCTAGTGCAGCCGCGCGAGCGATCACATAAATAATCATCGCAGCCCACAGCCCCGCTACGCCGAATGCTGGCGCGAGCAGCAACCATGCCGCAAAGTACACAACAATAGAATGAATGGAGGCGTTGCGCATTTCGCGCGTCGCGCTTAAGCCAATGAAAATGCCATCTAACTGAAATGCTGCGAACGAGACAGCGACGTAAACAGCCGCGAATCCAAGCATCGGCACAGAGGCTTCGCGCACGGCGTCTATATCGGTAAGCAAGGCGATGAGCGCCGTGCCGCCAAACAACAACAATAGCGCAAGCATGCCTGCAGTGGCTGCCGCTAAAACAGTCGACCGAAATACCGCGAGGCGAAATAGCCCAAGTCTGCCCGCGCCGCGCGCTTTTCCCACCAGCGCCTCGACAACAAAGGCGTAGCCATCGAGAAAAAACGCGGCAAACGAAACCAATTGCAATAACAGGTGGTTGCTCGCCAAAATCACCTCGCCGTAGCGTGCGCTCTGGTCTGCGAAAAAAGCAAAAGACAGAATCAGTAGCAGCGTGCGAATCATAATATCGACATTCGACGACAGCATGCTCGCCAGCGCCTCTTTGCGCAGCACCTCGGGCCAATCGATTAGTTTTGGCAATGCGCTGCGCGCCTTCAGTGCGCGCACCACAATCACGAGACCCAACGCGAGCGTTGCCCATTCGGCCAGCGCCGTGCCGAGTGCAACTCCAGGCGCCCCCATGTCGAAGACTCCGGCGAAGAGCAAGTCGAGCGCAATGTTTAACCCATTCATAAACACCTGAATAAGTAACAACTGCTTACTTAAGCCAAGGCCAATGAGCACGCCCATCAGCGCAAACAGGCTCAGTGTCGCGGGAGCGCCCCAGATGCGAAGGTCAAAATAGCCCCGAGTCACACGCTCCACCGCATCGGATGCGCTAAACAGCTCGATCGCGACCCAGGCGATGCCGCTTTGCAGAATAATCAGCAGAATTCCAAGGCCAAAAGCCATAAACAGGGCACGTGCGACGATGGCCCGCAGCTCCGCTTCGCGCTGCGCCCCCGCTGCCGCGGCGACAAATCCTGTGGTGCTCATGCGCAGGAAGCCGAAACTCCAGTACACAAACGAGAAAATCACCGCGCCGAGTGCGATCGCACCCAGATCGATGGTGGTGGCGACATTGCCGATGATGGCCGTGTCTACGAGCCCAAGCGTTGGCACGGCCGCATTTGCGAGAATGATTGGCCACGCGCGACTAATTAATGAGCGGTAGCTGGTCTCGGCGCGCTCGGCATCCATCACGTCGGCAGTTAACATAAAGCTGCCACGCTGGCCTGCGCGGGGAGCCGAGATAGCGAGTGGATGCGTGACCTGCGTGCGTTTAGGGATTGGTTTTGTATCATTTAATCTGAGTCTGTTAATCTGGGTCTGGGTCTGGGTCTGGGTCTGGGTCTAAGACTGAATCCGGGTTTGTGCCTGAACCTGAGAGTTAGCTCATCACCTGTACGGGTTAAGTCTAGCATGCGACACTGATTAAGCACCGCTGCTGCCTCAGTGCTGCAACAACAAAAAAACGAAAGCAGCGACCGTTTTGTAACTTATTAGTTCTTTTTGCGTTAAACACCTAAGGCCGCGGGCCAATTAGATTGAGAGAAAATCACCATGATTCGATTACACCATCTTCGTATTGGCCGTTCGTTGTTCACTCTCTGGCAGCTCGAGGAGCTCGGCGCCGACTACGATCTCACTGTTTACCTGCGCGATGAAAATTTTCGCGCGCCGGCGGCGCTCAAGGAAATTCATCCCCTCGGCAAATCGCCCGTAATCGAAGACGGCGACCTGATTCTTTCCGAATCGAGTGCGATCACAACTTACCTGCTCGAAAAATTCGATAAAGAAAACCGTTTCGCGCCACCCCGGACGCAGCTCAACGATTGGGCGAGGTTTACCCAATGGCTGCACTACCCCGAAGGATCTGTTTTCGGGCCTCTGCTTATTAAAATGCTATTACTTCGGGGCGGAGAGCACGCAGGGCTCGAGACTTTTAGCGCGAAAGAAATCGCACTCCATCTAGGCCATATAAGCAACCAACTGGGCGCTAACGACTACATCCTCGGTTCCGATTTTAGCGCCGCCGATTTTGGCGTTGCGTATGTGGCGTCGTTGGCTGATCGACTAGGGCAACTCGATGCAAACCCTACTCTCAAGGCCTATCTTGCCCGCTGTATGCAGCGCCCTGCTTTCGCACGCGCGGTAGAGAAAGGCGTCGAATAAGCGTAGCGCTTTTAGAAAAAGTCAGCAGAACAAGAAGCGCGTGTTTCACGGTCTAGTCAATAAGAACTGACTCAGCGAGGTTTAAGGATGAACGACAACACGACACAGCAAAGCTTTGGGCAGAAGGTTGTAAATATTTACGCAGCGCCGGCAGAAGCCTTCGCCGCAATTATGCTCGCGCCTTCTTGGCTCGCGCCGCTGTCCATGGTGATGCTTTCTGGACTGGCAGCGACAGGCTACTATTTTAGTGGCCTAGATATGGCTTGGTGGGTAGACGACACGCTACGACAGGCCAATATTGAGCCCTCAGAACTCGATACTGCCCGCGATGCCATGGGCGGAATGACCCGCGGCATGCTGTTCGGGTTTGGCGCGATTTCGACTGTCCTCTTTAGCTTTTTGCTTGCGCTAGTTCAGGCTATGTATATGAGCCTCGCAGCGGCGATCATGGGTTCCGTCTACAAATTTAAACACTGGATGGCCCTCGCCTCTTGGACTTCGCTGCCCTATGTTATTGGCGCCATTGCGATGGTTGTTAACATAGCGCTGCATCCCAGCGGTCAGCTAAGCTCCTATGATCTCGACCCAACGAGCCTCGCAGCCCTTGGGCTAACACTCGCAGGCACCTCTTTCGAAGCGATTGCCAAAAGCGTTACGCTGACCCTGCTTTGGGCAGTAGGCCTATTAATTCTCGGTTTTTCGCAGTGGCTTCAAATTAGCCTGAGCAAATCTGCTGCCATAATAACGACGCCGTATTTACTAGTATTCGGGGCGGTTGCCGCGCTTTCGTAGCGACAAATGTACGCGGTCGATTCACGACACATCAAGCTAGGAAGAAAAAGAGCAGACCCATGAACCTTAAGAAAATCGCAGTCGTTGCACTCATCCTTGGCACTGTTATAGCGCTTCCATTCATCAACCGCGCAGTCTTTGGAACCGCCCGTAAAGAGGTTACCGTCGCTGGCATTACCGAGCGCGTTATAAGCCCGTCTATTCTCGCTTCGGGGTTTTTAGCCCACGAGGAAGAAGTCATGCTCAGCTCAGAGGTCATAGGCCGAGTTGCAGAGTTGTATGTCGAAGAAGGCGATGCAGTAACCGCAGGACAGCTCGTGCTGCAAGTAGAGGACATCAATTTCATTGCTGGCCTTGAGCAATCCGAAGCTGCAGTGCGCATCAATACCATCGACATAGAACGCCAAGAGATTCGTATCGGCAACCTCGAAAATCAATACGAGCGCTCGCGTACGCTTTACGAGCGCGGCATGATCGGCAGCGACGAATTTGAGATGATGCGCAATCAATTAGACCTTGCCCGCATTGATCTTAAGTCTGCTCGCGAAAGGCTCACTCAGTCCGAAGCGCAGCTCGACCAGATTGAAGACCAGCTTAGCAACACCAAAATCGTGTCGCCGATAGACGGTGTTGTGACAAGTCTCGATATTAAAGTCGGCGAGACGGCCATCGCCAGTTCGACGAATATCCCCGGCTCGTCACTAATGACTATTGCTAATCCTGCAAGCATCTACACTGAGGTGTTAGTCGACGAAGCCGATGTCGCCAATATCGCAATCGGCCAGCGAGTCGAGATTGTTGCGATCGCCTACCCTGACCAGCCAATGATTGGCACGGTTCGGTATATCGCTAACACGGCAAAGATTGCGCCGGGGCGTCAGGGACTAAGCTTCACAGTGAAAATCGATATCATCGATGCCGGCGATGTAGTCTTGCGACCCGGCATGTCCTGCCGCGCCGAAATATTCACGCGCCAAGACCAAAGTGTCACGGCGGTACCTTTGCAGGCAATATTGTTCGAAGAAGACAGGGCTGCGCTGCGTAACGACTATTTCGTCTTCGTTAATGACAATGGCATTGCGCGCAAAACCAAAATCGAGGTGGGTATCTCGGATGACGAATACCAAGAATTGCTCACCGGTATCGAAGGCAATGTAGAAATAGTCGTGGGCCCCGA
>LICD01000037.1 GCA_001438145.1 OM182 bacterium BACL3 MAG-120619-bin3
CCTTTGATTTCAATCATCTACTGACGGATTCGGTCATAGTCGACTTGAAATAACCCTAGGTTTTGTCTATGATTGCGGCGGTTTGCTGACCCGCAATGGACGCTGCAATCCATTCAACAGAATACTCGCCCCATTTCTGCCCTGACGCTAGCACGGAGTCTGCTTCGTCCGTGTCAATAAAGAGCTCGTGGCGGGCGCGAATACATTCTATTAAAGCTAGCTCTCGAGGAGATAAACGGTGACTGACAACAGTGCGAATGTTGGCCGTAGACGGTTCTTAGTTGGTACGACGACAGCGGTTGGTGCCGCTGGTGTAGTAGGCGCCGCGGTGCCTTTCGTAGGTTCATGGAATCCAAGCGCTAAAGCGCGTGCGGCAGGTGCTCCTGTGCGCATAGACATTAGCCGTCTACAAGACGGTGAAATGCTTGGGCCTATTCCTGCATGGCGCGGACGTCCTATCTTTGTGGTTAAGCGCAGCGAAGCGTTGCTCTCAGCGCTCAATGAAGACCCCGATCGCCTCACCGATCCAGATTCGCAAGAACCAGAGCAGCCTGCCTACGCGCAAAATGAATTCCGTGCACGTCGCCCAGACGTGATGGTTTTGGTTGGTCTGTGTCCGCACCTTTTCTGCTCACCCACTCCGCATATCGAACTCAAGGCGCAGCCTTTCGACGAAGAGTGGCGTGGTGGATTTTTCTGCCCTTGCCACGGTTCACGATTCGACCTCGCTGGACGTGTGTACAGTGGTTCACCTTCATCGCGCAACATGGAAGTGCCGCCGCATACATTTGAGGACGACAACGTGTTGATTATAGGTATCGACGAGGAGACAGCAGCATGAGCGAATCAAACAAGCCCGGCCTTGTGGTGGGCGCATTAGTCGGTCTCCGCGACTGGACAGACGACAGGCTGCCGATCGTGTCAGCTTGGAAGAAGCATATGAGCGAGTACTATGCGCCCAAAAACTTCAATATTTGGTATTACTTCGGCGTGTTGTCGATGGTTGTACTCGTTATCCAGCTGTTAACTGGCATCTGGCTAACCATGAACTATACCGCGAGCGCCGAGGCTGCGTTCGCCTCGGTCGAATACATCATGCGTGATGTCGACTACGGTTGGATGCTTAGGTATATGCACTCAACTGGGGCCTCGGCCTTCTTCGCTGTGGTTTACCTCCATATGTTCCGCGGCATGATGTATGGCTCATACCAGAAGCCACGAGAGCTTATCTGGATATTCGGTATGGCTATCTACCTCGTCCTCATGATGGAAGGCTTCCTTGGTTACGTATTGCCTTGGGGCCAGATGTCATACTGGGGCGCGAACGTGATTGTATCGCTCGCAGGCGCGATTCCGGTTATCGGCGACGACCTGCTGGTCTGGGTACGCGGCGATTACCTGATATCGGGTGCCACGCTCAATCGATTCTTCGCTCTTCATGTTGTCGCACTGCCAATCGTGCTGATCGCGTTGGTCGTGCTGCATATTCTTGCGCTGCACGAAGTGGGCTCGAACAATCCCGACGGCGTCGACATTAAGAAGAACAAAGATGCGAACGGTGTGCCGATAGACGGCGTCCCTTTCCACCCTTACTACACGCTTTATCATGACCTCGGCGGAATTGTCGTCTTCTTGTTTGTCTTCTGTGCAATCGTATTCTTTGCACCAGAGATGGGTGGCTATTTCTTAGAAATCGCCAACTTCCAAGAAGCAGACTCACTTAAGACGCCTGAGCATGTGCCACCGGTATGGTATTACACGCCTTTCTACTCGATGCTGCGTGCGGTTACTTACCCGCTGTTTGGTATCGACGCGAAATTCTGGGGCATGCTTGTTATGTTCGGCGCGATTGCGATCCTCTTTGTGCTGCCTTGGCTCGACAAGAGCCCGGTCAAGTCCATGCGCTACAAAGGTAAGTTTAGCCGCACTGCGCTGCTTCTCTTCGTTGTCGCGTTCTTGATTTTGGGCGTGCTCGGTACGCAGTCAGTTAGCCCTGCTAAGACGCTGCTCGCGCAGCTGATGACAGTGGTCTACTTCGGCTACTTCTTCGCGATGCCTTGGTACACGCGTGCTGAAGTAACGGCTACACCGCCTGAGCGTGTCACGGGCCGTTTCATTAGTATTCCTCAGCTTATTGGTGCGTTATTACTCATTGCGGCGATGGTCATCATCCCACTGATGTTAACTAATACCGCGCATGCCTCTGAGGCGAGCAATGTTGAGCTCATGCACGTCGAGACTAGTTTCGAAGACAAGGGCTCTCTTCAGCGCGGTTGGGGCACGTACATGAATTACTGCTCTGGCTGTCACGAACTCGGCTACGCGCGCTATGCGCGTACGGCCGAAGACCTCGAACTCGATGCTGAATTGGTCGAAGCGAATATGATTTTCGATGGCACATCTATTGGCGAGTTAATGACCAACGCGATGTCCGACGACGACTCGAAAGTGTGGTTTGGCGCAGCGCCCCCAGACCTCACGCTTATCGGTCGTGTTCGCAAGCCCGACTGGCTTTACACGTACATGAAGTCGTTCTATAACGATCCTTCGCGGCCGTTAGGTGCAAACAATAAACTCTATGCGAATGTCGGCATGCCTAATGCGCTACATAATCTGCAGGGCGATGTTGTTTGCGACGATCATGGATCAGACGATCCAACGCAGTGTGACCTCACGCATGTAGAAGGCACCGGCAGCCAGACTGCGGCGGAGTTCGATCAGACAGTCGCCGACCTGGTCAACTTCCTTTATTACATCGGCGAGCCAATCCGTACCAAGCGTCAGTCTATCGGCGTCTGGGTGCTCGCATTTCTCGCATTACTCTACATACTCGTGTTCTTCATGAGCCGCGAGTTTAGCAAGGACTACCATTGATCTGACTGCCGATACTGGCTCAGGTTTATTATCTAAGGATTGAGAGGAAATACTATGGGTGTTGTTGCTAAACGATCGTCGATGACTTTCTACTCTGATGGCACTAGCCAATACAGCCACCGCGTTCGTATCGTGTTGGCCGAAAAGGGTGTCACCGTCGAAACGATCGACGTCGATCCAGACAAAAAGCCCGAGGATCTCGCTAGCCTCAATCCTTACAACTCGCTACCCACGCTTGTTGACAGGGACTTGGTGTTATACGAAGCGGACATCATGATGGAATACTTGGATGAGCGTTTTCCGCATCCCCCCTTGTTTCCAGTTTATCCGGTTGCGCGTGCGATGAGTCGCCTCTGGATCTATCGTATAAAGCAGGATTGGTGTCCCTTGGTCGACAAGTTAATGGCTAAAGAGGGCACGCCGGCGCAGCTCGAAAAAGCACGCAAGGAATTGCGTGACAGCCTCGTCTCTATTGCCGCGATTTTTGGCGAAAAGCCTTATTTCATGAGCGATGAATTCACCATTGTAGACTGCTGCGTCATGCCTATTTTATGGCGTCTGCCTGTGATGGGAATTGAGCTGCCTAAGACTAAAGGCGTAAAGCCTCTTCTCGATTACCGCAATCGCCTTTTCGAGCGTGAGTCGGTGATATTGAGTCTTTCCGAGCAAGAAAAGGAGATGGTGTAACAGCCTTCTCTCGCTTTTTACCCTTCAGCAAAAGGATAGGTATGTCGACACCAATGACCTCGAGTCGACCCTATCTTGTCAGAGCACTCTACGAGTGGATTCTCGACAACGGCTGCACTCCGCATGTCGTTGTCGATGCTTTGCTCGAAGGAGTCGAAGTCCCGCAGGAACACGTTAAAGACGGCCAGATCGTGCTTAACGTCTCGCCAGTTGCCGTTCAAGACCTCAGCATCGATGATCACTACGTTAGCTTTAATGGCCGCTTTGCGGGCGTATCGCGGCGAATACTTGTGCCCATGAGCGCTTTGCTCGGAATTTATGCGAGGGAGAACGGCGAAGGAATGATGTTTAAAGCTGAGGCACCGGCCGACCCTGAGCCGCCAACGCCTTTGGATTCTGGCAAAGGCGGCAGTGAGGCGGGTTCGGATAAAAAGAAACCCGCTCTCAGGCTAGTCAAGTGACCTCGCTTAGTTGAGGTACTCGAATACCTTAACGACGCGAGTAACCCCAGAGACATTTCTTGCGAGGTCTGCCGCGCCGTCAGCATCGGCCTGTGTGACTAGGCCCATCAAAAACACGGCGCCATTTTCTGTGATGACTCTAATCTGACCTGACGGCACGCTGCTATTGGCGAGCATTAGCGTGCGTACCTTAGTCGCAACCCAGTTGTCATTGCTGCGCGCGAGGAGGCTTATCTTTCCCGCCACTTCAAGTTCATTGTGAATGCGTTTTATCTTTGTACTTGAGTCGCTGGTAATCTGCGTTGCGCGCGCCTTGAGCCCATCACTCGCAACCTGGCCAACCAAGAGTACGACGCCGTTGTGGCTGATGACTTTGATGTTCGCCTTTTTCAACTCCGGCTCGAGTTTTTTAAGGTTAACCACGACCTTTGTTTCAATTGACTGATCTTCAACTACTGCGCCGGCAGTCCGCTCCGTGGGGTCCTCTGTAATACCTTCGGCTCCGGTCGTACGGACCAAAACAGTTGTGCAGCTTCCAAGGACTGCTAGCAGTAGGGCGCTCGCAACAATGTGTTTTACCGTCGAGGTAGTGCTCGAAATCATGCTGTTTCTCCTCCGAATAAATGTGTGTCGATTAAGTCGCATAAGCAATGGATAACGACCAAATGCACTTCTTGGATACGCGCGGTGCGCTCCGAGGGCACTCTGATCTCTGTGTCTTCAGGCGAAAGTGCCGCAGCAATCGTGCCGCCATCTCGGCCAGTCATCGCGACAACCTTCATTTCGCGACCGTGCGCAGCGTCAACCGCAGCCAAGACGTTTTTCGAGTTACCACTCGTAGAGATGGCGAGGAGCACATCGCCCGGGTTGCCGAGCGCGCTTACCTGCTTTGAGAATATCTCATTAAAGTCGTAATCGTTCGCGATGGCTGTGAGGGTCGACGTGTCTGTGCTGATCGCAATAGCGGGCAGGCCGGGGCGCTCTTTCTCGAAGCGATTGAGAAGTTCTGCCGAAAAATGCTGTGCGTCTCCAGCCGACCCGCCATTACCGCAGCTTAGAATTTTCCCGCCTGCGAGAAGGCACTCAAGCAGAGATTCGGCGGCGCGGTGTATCGATGGCCCCATAGTTTCGGCTGAGCGCTGTTTAGTCTCGATGCTTTCAGCGAAATGCTGAGCTACTCTGTGATGTAAATCCATCTTGCTATCTCCAAATTCGATGCTCTGGTTATCGGCCGATTTAGGTGGCACTGTTAGGGTTAATTAGAGCGCAGGGGCTGGCATCGCTGAGCGCGCGAGTTGGGCGTCGACTAGACGAAGGCAGCTTTAATCCAGTTTACCTCAACCCCATCGCTGCGCTTATCTTTGCTCAGGGCGATTACATCGAAACGGCAATAGTACGCTGCGTACTGAGGGTGGGTGAGCAAATAATAACTGGCGGCGTTACGAATGCGCCTCTGTTTGTTGGGGGTGACAGAGGAGAGTGCGCCACCGAAGCGATTGCTCGCCCTGAACCTTACCTCGACAAACACGAGCTTATGCGCTGGGTCTATCGCTATTAGATCAATTTCGCCTGCCTTGCAGCGGAAATTCCTCTCAGTAATTCGACAGCCTCTCTGTTCTAAATAGCAGGCTGCAAAAGACTCGTAGCGGCGTCCGGTGGCTACAGAGGTCTCTTTTTTCATGCGGGCGACATTCCTTTGTCAGCGCCGTCTGCTGAGAAAAAGAGAGGGCGATAAAATGAAGAGGGGAGCGCGTTACTGCGAAGGCTTAGCTGCCTGGGAGCGGCTCGGGTACCCCGTTTTCGAATCGAAGCATCACCAGCTTGCGTTTGATTTTGCCTTCGTCGGTCAGACTGAGTTCGCCCGTTACTCCGCGGAGGCTTCGCTGCGGATTGTCCTGCAGCTGGGCGAGTTGCATCGCCAAATAGAAGCTGTCGACGCCCATCGCTCTGAGGCGCTGACTTGAACCAAGCGCGGCGGTGAGGTGCTCATCGGCCAACTCGCGCAGCTCGCTCGGCATAATCATCCAAGGGGCGTCGCCAAAAACCAAGCCGTCTAGGTCGCGTGTGCTTGCCGTTGGGTCGCCGTCATAGATCGAAGGCAGGGCGAGCAGAGGAAGGTCTTGTGCATAATAAAACGCCAAGGTTGGCACGAGTTGACGGCCTTGCCGAGGGTTGGCGATAAGAAAGATGAAGTCTATATCGCCGCGGCGTTGCGGGGTGAACTCGATGTTATTGCGCGGCAACGCGGCGCGCAGTCGACGTGCTCTGTCCTCGCTAGCATCGATTGCGAGAAGATTTTTTACGACCGAGCTAAAGTCTTCCTCGGGGCCGAACACAGAGCGAGTCACTACACTACCACCGGTTTCTTCCCAGCGAGTTTGAAACCTCGCTCTTAGTCGCGTGTAGTTCTCGCCCACAGGTGTCACCACTGCTGCTCGCTTAAATCCGCGCTCTTTGGCTAGTTCTATTATCTGATCGATTTCGTCTTCTGGTGCTAGGCCAAACTGGATGAGGTCGGCAGGAGGTTGCATCGCCTGCACAGCCTCGCGGTCTGCGTAATTAAGGGCGAGCGTAAGCGTTGGCAGCTGGGGGAGAGCAGCGATTTCGTTGACGAGCGTTTTGCTTAAGGGACCAACGACAAGATCGACGCCAAGACGCAGTGCTTCCTCGTAAACACTTGCTGCGGTGGTTGCCTCGCTGCTATCGATTACGCTGATGCGAGGTACTTCACGAGAAATGGCGAGAGACTGGTAATAGGCGGCAATGAATCCCTCTTGCAGCGCTCTGCCTGCCGCCTGCTGTAACGGTAGAATGAGGCCAATGTGTCTAGGGCGACGGTCCCAGGCGGCATTAAGGCCCAGTAATGCGCTTGGCAAAAAGCTTGCGGCTGCATGTTGCGTCCAGACGCCTTGCCATCGGGCGATTGCATCAAGTTGGCCGCGCAGGCTGAACTCTTCGCGCCTAATCGCTCGATTGAGCTCGAGCCAGCCGCGCGCATAATAGCTAGCGCTGGCATTGGCTAGCTCATCGATTTCAGCGATCGAGAGAGAGTCGAGAGTGAGCCAGGTCGCATCGCTGAGTTGGCGAGCCTGTTGTGGTGAGGCGCTCTCCATTTTTACACTGCTGCTGAGCAGCGCGGTTGCCGCTGAGGTGGGGTCGCCGAGATTCCTATAGACATCGCCAGCGAGCAGGGCGGCTTTGATCATGGTGTCGATTGGGAGTGTCTCTTGCGCGCTTACGCCGAGTTCTTGGAGTAGACTACGCGCTCGGGTGAAATCGCCGTTTTCGTTTGCCAGTGCTGCGCGTGCGAGTTGCGCCAATGCGCGAAGCTCAGGAGGAAGTAGCAGCACCTCCGGCAGGGCTTGGAGCTGTTCAGTCGCGCGCTCGAGATCGTTTGCCGCGATGAGTAGATCGATTGCCTGCAGCCGATACCTAGCGGCAGTCGTTAAATCGGCTGCAGCGGCCGCTGCGAGCAGCGCGTCTACGGAGGCTGCGGTGGCTTCGTCGGCAAGTGTCGCGTTAGGCGACGTGGATGTCGATTGACAGCCTATGAGCAGCAATACAGCGCAGGCAAACAAGGCTGGTCTTAAATCGATGGTTTTGCGAAGCATGGGACAAGCGCCTGTGAGTAATTCAGCCTTAGACTAAACCACCTAAGGTGGCGCAGCAATTTAGGCGCCAAATGAGTCAAAATTGTACGCCTCGCCCGCAGGCTTTGAAATAGCTGGTTTAGACGAAAAAGAGAGAATAAGCATGGAAACGACCGGCACACTTTATGTCGTGGCTACGCCGATAGGAAACCTCGAGGACATCAGCGCGCGTGCTATTGCTGCGCTGAAACAGGTTGATCTGATCGCTGCCGAGGATACGCGGCATAGTAAGCGATTATTACAGCATTTTGCCGTATCAACCCCGCTGACGTCGTATCACGACTTTAGCAGCGACGCCGACGTGCAGAAGCTGCTTGATGACTTGAGCGCGGGTCGCTCCATCGCACTGATTTCCGATGCGGGGACTCCCCTGATTTCTGATCCGGGATTCAGGCTGGTGGAAAAGGCGAGAGCCTGCGGCATTGCAGTGATTCCCGTGCCGGGCGCGAGCGCCGTAATCGCAGCCTTGAGTGTCGCTGGCATCCCAAGCGATCGCTTTTTTTTCGAGGGTTTTTTGCCAGCTAAAAGCACGCAGCGCTGCAAACGATTAGCTGTTCTCGCTCACGAATCATCCACTGTCGTCTTTTATGAATCTCCCCATCGGATCGCCGCGTGCCTCGCTGATATGGCAGCGGTAATCGCCGAGCCAAACAAGAGGAAGGTGTTCGTTGCGCGCGAGCTCACCAAGAAATTCGAGACGCATTTCCTTGGAAGCTTGCTAGAGGCGGTTGCCTGGGTGGCGAGCGATGACAATAACTCGCGCGGTGAATTTGTCCTCGTTCTCGAAGGTCGGTTAGAGCAGCCAGATTCTGAGCTCGACACTGCAATGGAAAAAGCGAAGGAGGTGGCTGAGTTATTGAGTGCTGAGCTATCCATGAAGCGCGCCGTCGCGCTCGCTGCGCAGATAGTAGGCGTGCGCAAAAACGCGCTGTATGCAGTCATGCTCGAGAAACAAGGGTAGATGCAGCTTGTGCGAAATTCTGAACTCGACTAAGCTGCGCGCGAGTCAGCTGGGCAATCGCTGGTCCTAGTTCTTCTTTCGTCGCTTTGCGTCGTTCGAGGACGGGGTCGGAGGAAAGTCCGGGCTCCGCAGAGCAGGGTGCCAGGTAACGCCTGGGAGGCGCAAGCCTACGGCTAGTGCAGCAGAAAATATACCGCCAGATCAAGCGTGAAGTCCTCAAGACCACTGTAAGGTGTGTGCTGAGAGACGTGTGATTCGGTAAGGGTGAAAAGGTGCGGTAAGAGCGCACCGCGCGACTGGTAACAGTTCGTGGCAGTGTAAACCCCACTCGGAGCAAGGCCAAATAGGAACCCATCGATGCTGCTCGCATTGGGTTCGGGTAGGCCGCTAAAGGCTTGCGGTGACGTAAGCCATAGATGAATGATTGTCCTCGACAGAACCCGGCTTATAGGCTGGCTCACTTTTTAATTCTCCCTCGCGACTAGCGTAAATCACTAATGCCCAGCACCTCTTTGGGCGTTACGGCGGTAGTTCGCTTTTCGCATCCGACTGCGGCCCCCCAATAACGTCTTTCTATTTCAGTGATGCCACTCTCAAAATCAGTAGCTTAGCGGCATTTTCTGCTTGCATGCGCTAGTTTCTGTCCTTATAGTGGCAATCTGTGGAAAAAAGTGGATAATTTTGTACTATAGTGGGGCAATGTGGAAAAAAGCGTAGAGTAGACGGCACCAACCTCCAGCCGCCCAAACCCGCATAGCCACTAAAATTATCAACTATATCAATAAATAAGGTTATTTTGGGAGACTGCGGTGTTTCGCGGAATCAATTCGATCAGCTTAGATGCGAAAGGGCGCATGGCAATGCCGGCGCGCTATCGCGAGCGCTTGCTAAGTCATTGCGCAGGCCAGCTGGTGGTCACAATTGATACTAATCACCGTTGCTTGTTGCTGTATCCGCTCGCGGAGTGGGAGCAAATAGAGCGCGAAATCGAAGGATTGTCGAGTTTTGATCCCATGTCACAGCGTGTGAAACACCTGTTAATCGGCCACGCTACCGATCTAGAGCTCGACGGCAATGGGCGGATTCTCCTGCCGCAAGAGCTACGCCAATACGCAGCGTTAGACAAGCATATCTGCTTGGTCGGTCAGGGTAAGAAATTAGAGATATGGGATCAGGAAGCATGGGCTACGCAGCGCGAGCTCTGGTTTACCGAATCTGCTGGTGCGGCAGAACTTCCGGATAAATTGCGCTCTTTGGCATTGTAACGCGCCGCATCATGACGAATTAGCTAGACCCGAAAACAATCTGAGTAAGGCGCGTATATGTCGACCGAATCGCTTCATCACACTGTTCTGCTCAACGAGGCCGTCGACGCCTTGCTGGCGCAGAGTGATGAGCGCGACGAGCCTCAGATCTACATCGATGGCACTTTCGGGCGCGGCGGTCACTCCAAAGCAATTCTTAAGAAACTGCCCACTAACGCAAGACTGATCGCCTTCGATCGTGATCCTGAAGCAATTGCCGTGGCCAACGCTCTGCAGGCGGAAGATGAGAGGCTTGAGCCTAAACATAGCGCTTTCGGTGAAATGAGCGCAGTACTCGGTGATATGGGGCTTATGGGCCGTGTTGATGGCATCTTGCTTGACCTTGGTGTGTCGTCACCGCAGCTCGATGATGCAGAGCGAGGGTTTAGTTTTATGCGTGATGGTCCGCTCGATATGCGGATGGATACGACGCAAGGTATTAGCGCAGCACAGTGGATTAACTCAGCGAGCGAAACAGAAATCGCCGATGTTCTCTACCACTATGGCGAGGAAAGGCATTCGCGAAGAATGGCGAGACGTGTCGTCGCGGAGCGCGCTATCTCACCTATTCTGAGAACGGGTGTTCTCGCAGAGATGATTAAAGAGGCGAATCCGTCGTGGGAACGCGATAAGCATCCGGCAACACGGGCATTCCAAGGGATACGATTGTTTATTAATCGGGAGTTGGAGCAACTAGAACTCGCGCTCGATCAAGCGTTAGAGATTTTGCGCCCAGGCGGGTTGTTCGTTGTCATCAGCTTTCACTCGCTGGAAGATCGAATTGCGAAACGATTTATTGCGAAGCATGCACGCGGCGACGATTTTCCGCGCGGGTTGCCTGTAGCGCAGTCGCAGTTAAACCCGAAAGTGAAGCCGCAAAGCAAAGCGATTAAGCCGAGTCGAGATGAGATCGACCGCAATCCTCGTGCGCGGAGTGCGGTGATGCGAGTGGCAGCCAAGCTCTAACGTGAGTCGCCGAGCGCTGGCGCGAATAGAAAAAATAACAACAGCAGGTTGAATACCGATGGCGCAAGCAAGCCAAAAACAGACGCAAAGAAAACAATCGCCTCCCGAGTCGCTTTGGCGCTGGCTGGGGCTGGGCGAGCGGCGCTCAGCGATTTTTCTACTCCTGCTTCTGTGCTTGCTTAGTAGTGGGCTAGGCGTGGTCAAAACGACACACGAGAATCGCTATGTGTTCAATCGTCTTCAAGAACTTAGAAGTGAAGCAAACGACATTAGCGTCGAATGGGGGCAGCTGCTTATTGAGCAGAGCACTTTTGGTGTTGAGGGTCGCATCGAACAAAAAGCTACCGAGCAGTTAGGCATGCGAGTACCTGACGTAAGCCAGATAGTGATGGTTGGGCAGTGAGATTAAACAGGCGCCAAGGGGAGAGGGGACTGGTATGAGCGCAACGCGACGAGAAACAAGAGCGCAGATTCCTGCTAAAGGGCAGGGGGTCATGGCTACAGTCTGGTTATTCATTTTGGCAACCTGGCGGCTGGGCGCGGTCGTTTTTGGGCTAGCATTATGCGTTAGCGCCGTAGCATGGAAAGTGAGTCAGCTTCAATTTTTCAACAAAGATTTTTTACAAGGTCAGGGTGATAATCGAGCTATTCGAACAATCCCCATTGCAGCAAACCGCGGAGTTATTTTTGATCGCAACGGTGAGCCGCTCGCGGTAAGCACGTCGGTTGTGACCATCAGCGTTAACCCCTCAAAAATTATCGATAATCCTAATGATATTCGCCGCCTAGCGAACGCGCTCGATATGAATGCGGAAGCACTGATCTCTGCTATCGAGAGTAAGCGTGACAAACCATTCCATTTCGTTAAAAGGCGGCTCTCTCCGGCCGAGGCGGCACCCGTTGCCGCGATGCGGATCCCGCATGTCAGACTCGAAGACGAATACCAGCGCTTCTACCCGCAGGGTGAAGTTGCAGCTCACCTCGTTGGCTTCAGTAATATCGACAATGTGGGCCAAGAAGGCATAGAGCTTACATACGAAGAACACCTTCAAGGTGTCGAAGGTCGGCGGCAGATAATTCAAGATCGCCGTGAAAACATTATTGAAGAAATCAGGACGATAGAGACAGCCTCGAACGGGTCTAACATAGAGCTTAGTATTGATTTCAGATTACAAAATCTCGCCTACAAAGAGTTGAAAGCTGAATTCATCAAGCGCCGTGCTAAATCGGCAACGTTGGTGATGTTAGATGTCGAAACCGGCGAGGTGCTCGCCATGGCAAACCAGCCTTCTTACAACCCTAATAATAAAAGCAACATCAGTGACTTTGGCGTGCTGCGAAACCGTGCGGTTACCGACGTTTTCGAGCCGGGCTCGACTGTAAAAGCATTCACGATAGCAGCGGCGCTTGAGAGTGGCGTTTACGAGGCGGATACAATTGTTGAAACAAGCCCAGGCTGGATGATGGTCCGCGGGCATACGATTCAAGATATTCACAACTACGGCACGCTCACTGTCGGTAAAGTGATTACCAAGTCGAGTAATGTTGGCACAAGTAAAATTGCTTTAGAAATTGGCCCAGAACCGATCCGCGATGTTCTCGAAAGAGTGGGTCTTGGGCAGGTTACAGGCACCGGTTTTCCGGGCGAGCGCGGCGGGCTGCTGCCTAGTCCTCGGCGCTGGAGTGCGATCGAGACCGCGACACTGTCCTATGGCTACGGGCTTTCGGTTACCGCGCTGCAATTGGCTCAGGCCTACTCGGTGATCGCAGACAGTGGGATTCGCAAGCCTGTCTCATTGGTTAAACTTAGCGCGGATGACGTTGCTGCACTCTCTAGAGAGCGAGTGCTCTCGACTTCGATTTCGGCGCAAATCAAAGACATGCTCGAGACCGTTGTGGATCCGCGCCGCGGAGGCTCTGCGCGCGAGGGCAATGTTCCCTTCTACAAGGTTGCGGGCAAGACGGGTACCGCACACGTTGTCGGCGAGTTTGGCTATGAAGCAAACCTTCACAATTCCCTGTTTGTTGGGATGATTCCTGCAAGTGATCCAAAAATCGTTGTCGTTGTTGTCATAAACGAGCCGAAAGGCAGCGAGCACTATGGTGGTCAGGTTGCGGCGCCTGTGTTTGCGCGCGTAGCGTCAGGCGCAATGCGCCTCCTCAATATACCGCCAGATGATGTGCCAATCGGGCAGTCGGTCATGTCTAGCGGAGGCGATGAATAGCGCCATGCACAAAGAACCCGAGCGAAGCGCAGCCAGGATGACACTCAGCGAGCTTGTCGCTGGGTTTGTTCCTGTATCGATTGCCAACAAACTGGATTCAGAGCTCCTCGTCACAGGGATTCAACTAGACAGTAGACTGGTCGTCTCGGGCGATGTTTTTGTCGCAGTATTTGGGCGTAATCTTGATGCGCGAGACTTTATTTCAATTGCGATTAACGCTGGCGCGGCGGCAGTGCTCGCAGAGTCTGGTGGCGAATGGGTTGGCGTCAGAGACGTTGGTGGCGTTCCTGTTATCGCCGTTGATTCGCTGCAATCAAAGATTAGCGCGATTGCCGGAAGGTTCTACGCTGAGCCGAGTGCCCAAGCTGGCGTTATTGGGATAACCGGCACCAATGGTAAAACCAGCTGTGCCGCTTTCATGGCTCAGGTGTTTAGTGGTCTAGGTCTCGATTCGGCGACCATCGGAACGCTGGGCTATGGTCGCCCCGATGCGCTGTCTGCCACCGCTTTAACAACCCCCGACGCGGTGTTCACTCAGCGCGCACTGTTCGAACTGGTTTCGGCCGGTGTCGACCCTGTCATTATGGAAGTCTCCTCTGTCGGTTTAGATCAACGCCGCGTAAGTGGTGTGCAATTCGACACAGCTGTATTCACCAATCTCACCCGCGATCATCTCGACTACCATGGCACGATGGAGGCATACGGCGCGAGTAAGAAAAAACTCTTCACTATGCCCCGGCTCAAACGCGCTGTGATAAACCTCGACGATGCCTATGGCATTTCGCTCATCAACGACATTGCATCACAGGTAGAAATAGTTACCTACAGTCAGTCTCGTGCCGCGGCTTCTGTGCGAGCCGAGCGCGTTGCGATGGATTCTCAGGGCATAGCAATGCACCTTGTCACGCCCATCGGCAGTGGCGACGTAAGGGTTGGCCTGTTAGGCGGTTTTAATCTAAGCAATCTGCTCGCAGTGGTTGCCACCGTTGTTAGCTATTGCACTGCCGAGGCGGACTCTCAGGATGCTAGTGCATTTCAGGGCAAACTCATTTTTTCTCAGCTCGCCGCAGCATTAACCCGCCTCAAGCCAGTGCCAGGGCGCATGCAAATTGTTGCTGCTGCAAGTGATATAAGTGATGTAAGCGTCGTCGTCGACTATGCGCACACGCCAGATGGGCTGCGCAGTGCGCTGCTCGGATTACGCGAGCACTTCGATGGAGAGCTAACGTGTGTTTTCGGTGCTGGCGGTAACCGCGATGCAG
>LICD01000038.1 GCA_001438145.1 OM182 bacterium BACL3 MAG-120619-bin3
CACTCGCCGGTTTGCCTGGCCGTGCGAGACAAGTCGGCAACGTGCTAAAAAATCTGCCGAAGCCAACGACGCTGCCCTGGCATCGCGTCTGTAATTCTCAAGGGCGGCTCTCATTACCCGAAGGCAGCGCAAGCTATCGAGAACAGAAAGACCGGCTCGAGTCTGAAGGCATTGTCTTTGTTAGAGGACGCATTGCACTCGCGCGTTACGGGTGGGATGCCGCAACCTGACGCGCAGAATAGCCCGGCAGTAGCCGCCCAACCCACACCAAAAGCCCCAACCCTGGGATTACCATCAGCGTTGTCAGAATGAAAAAACTCGCCCAGTCGCCGCCGAGCGCGTCGATCACGAAACCGCTCCCAGCTGCCAGTGTCGTTCTTCCGAAATTCGATACAGACGCCATGAGCGCATACTGTGTACCGGTATAAGTACGACTGGTGAAATACGAGATAAACGAGACGAACGCGACGGTTGCAAAGGCTTGAAAGAAATTATCAACCAAAAGCGCAAGCATAAGCAGATTTGTATTTGGGCCAACCACGGCGATCAGCGCAAACATGAGGTTGGCACCCGCCATGGCGATGCCGGCAACAAAAAGTCCTCGGATGACACCGAAGCGCGTGTTGATCACCGCGCCCAGCAACGAAAACCCAGCGGTGACTAGCCCACCAAAAAATTTCTGATACAGGCTGATTTCGTCGCGCGAGAACCCAACTTCGACATAAAACACCAGCGACATACGCCCGAGCATCGCTTCGCCGAGTCGAAAGACGAGCAGAAGCAACAGCACCGAAAGTGCGAGGCGAAAACCGCAGCGCTGAAAGAACTCGGCGAAAGGCGCTATTAGTGTTGTTTTAATCCAGTCGCTCAAACTTGGCGACTCACTTTGTGCCACCGCGGCTCCTACAGCCTCTTCGCCTTCGTTGGGGGGCCTAGGAGTAAGGAGCACCAGTAGAGCGAGCACTGCAACCATAGCCGCTAAGACGAGATACACGCGATCCCAGCTCATGCCGATTGTTTCGCCGCCTAATGCCACCGCGAGCGCACCACCGATAAAGCCATAACCGGCAAACCAGCCCGTGGTGCTAACCGCTGCCGCATACGGCATTTTTCTATCCATCTCTTCACGGTTAAACAGCATGATGCGGTAGGCATCAACGCTGATATCGAGTGTCGCAGAACAAATAGCGATACCGAGTGCCAGCAGGCTGATCTGCACGAGACTCACGCTAGGATCGCTTAGGCCAAGGCCGAGAACCAGCAGCGACATACCCGCAAGGCAGAGCACAATCCATGACCTGCGCTGGCCAAGGCGTTTACCTAGGAAAGGTAAAGACATGCGATCAACAAAAGGCGCCCACAGCCAATTGACCGCATATACCGTGGCGATCACGCCAAAAAAACCTATCGCCGACCGCGAAAGGCCTGACTGCTGCAGCCAAAGCGTTAGCACCGACCCATGCAGAACCCACGGAAACCCACTACAAAAACCGAATAGCAACACAGCGAGAAATCGCCTGTCGCGAAGCTGGGCTAGGGTCTCGACGAAAGACAATGAATCGCGCTGAGTCGCCTGCAAGATTAGTCTCTGAAATTATTAAACTGCAGGGGTATATCGAGCGGAAGCTCTCGCAGAAAGGCGATGACTTCTTGCAAATCGTCGCGCTTTTTGCCGGTTACGCGTAACTTGTCGCCCTGAATCGCTGTCTGCACTTTCAGTTTTTTATCTTTGATCTGCTTCACGAGTTTGCGAGCAATGTCAGACTCGATACCTTGCTGCACAGTCACCGCAAGCGTTGCGCGCTGCCCGCTAAGCTGAACCTCTCCTTCGCTGAGGCTTTTCACATCGACTCCGCGCTTGACGAGTTTGCCCCGAAGAATCTCGAGCATTTGTTGCAGCTGAAAGTCCACCTCGGCTGTCAGCGTGATTTCGTTTTCCTTCGCTAAGGCGAAGGATGCATCAATTCCTTTAAAATCGAAGCGTGTGCCTACCTCTTTGTTGGATTGTTCCATCGCGTTGCGCACTTCGTGAACGTCAACCTCGGACACGATATCGAATGTTGGCATTGGGTGTCTCCTAAATAGTCGTGGCGGCTGATGCCGCTAGCCAGCAAGTAACCTAGAGCTTGCTGGTGAGGTAATGTTACCATCATCATCTACGCGAAGCCTCCCAATCAAAACTCGGGGGGAACTCGCCTCAAAATGAGCAGATTGTGAGCCAATTCCAACCCTTTCGACTTCTACTAGCTGCCTCTTTACTCGCTTTTACAGCGATATTGGGCTCGCTATTAAGTGGCAGCGTCGATCTGTCATTTAGCGACCTCATGAGCTATGTGCTAGGCGACCTTCCTGATCTGCAGCGTCAGGTGTTCGAGGATATCCGGCTCCCTCGCACCCTGGCCGCGTTCGTCACGGGCGCAGCGCTCGCGCTCGCCGGCGTCCTTATGCAAGTGCTGCTGCGCAACCCTCTCGCCGATCCCTATATTCTCGGCCTCTCGGGTGGCGCAGCCGTCGGTGCGCTGGCAAGTATTATGCTGGGACTTGGCGGCTGGTGGCTCTCGAGCACCGCTTTTGTCGGCGCGCTTATTTCCGTAGGCGTTGTCTTTGGTATTGCCAGCCGCGCGGGCAGTTGGTCGACAACGCATCTCTTGCTTACCGGTGTCGTAGTCTCAGCCGGTTGGGGCGCGCTAATCAATCTGATGCTCTCGACGAGTGCGAGCGCTAGCGTGCAAGGCATGCTGTTTTGGCTTATGGGAGACCTCAGCCAAAGTAGCGTCGGGCCCGCACAAATCGGGGTATTAGTCGTTGGCGCCGCCCTCGCTATGCGCGCGGCGCGCTCACTCAATGTCCTTGTGCGAGGTGACCTCGTCGCGGCCAGTCTTGGGGTCGATATTAAACGCCTGCGTCTCAGCCTTTTCTTTGGCGCCTCGCTGCTCACCGTTATCGCAGTCACTACCGCCGGCAGTGTCGGCTTCGTCGGTCTGGTTGTGCCTCATATGCTGCGATTAATCGGGGCGCGCGACCATCGCGTCCTCATCCCTTTTTCGCTTCTGACAGGCGGCACATTTCTTGTTGTTGCCGACACGCTCGCGCGCACACTCCTCGCGCCTCAGCAACTGCCCGTGGGCGTGATCACCGCGCTTATCGGCGTACCTAGCTTTATCGCCATACTTAGGAGCACTCCGAGCAAATGACCCCGCTTCTTACAGCGAACTCGCTCTCGCTGCGTGCCGGCTCTCGGACGCTGTGCTGCGATCTGAGCTTCAGTATAAACACGGGTGAGCGCTGGGGTTTGCTCGGGAAAAACGGCGCAGGGAAAACGAGTTTGCTGCATACGCTCGCGGGTTTAAGAACACCTGCCGCAGGGGATGTATTACTTGGCGACCAAAACCTATCGACGCTGAGCTCTGCTCACATCGCCCTTCACATAGGGCTGTTGCTCCAAGAGTCAGTCGATGCGCTGCCCTCTACTGTTATAGAAACGGCCTTACTCGGTCGCCACCCGCATGCCCGGGGGCGACTTTTCGACAATTCGGAAGATCTTGGCCTCGCTTACGAATCATTGCGCCAACTAGGCATTGAAAGCCTCGCCTCGCGCGCTGTTACCTCCCTTTCGGGCGGTGAACGGCAACGTTTGGCGCTCGCCATGTTGCTAGCGCAACAACCCCGTCTTTTGCTCTTAGACGAGCCTAGTAATCACTTAGACTTAGGCTTTCAAACACAACTGATCACCCTGCTGCTTTCGCAGGTTGGCGGCAAAAGCGAAGCGACGACCGAGCTCTCGGCGCCGAACCATCACACGCCTAAAGAAGCCGCGGTGATCATGGCCACTCACGATATCAATTTAGCTGCGCGGGTCTGCGACAACATTGTGTTAATGGTAAGTGATGTCGAGACCTTAGTTGGAAGCGCCGAGGAAATACTCACCGAAGAAACCCTCGGCAGGGCGTATGATTGCCCGATAGCGCGGGTCGAGCATAAGGGTAGAACGTTGTTCTACCCTGTCTAGAAACCCTTGCGATTAGACGCCCGAGCCCTAAAGAATCAGATTACGAATATCGCTTAGCACTTTCTCGAGGTAGGTGACGAACAGTCCGCCGTCAACACCATTTACCGCCTTGTGGTCATACGACAGAGTGATCGGAAGCATCTGGCGTGGCACAAATTGCCCCCCGATATACTGAGGCTTTATCTGCGTCTTCGCGACACCTAAGATCGCAACCTCAGGGGCGTTCACTATAGGCGTAAATCCAGTGCCGCCAATAGCGCCCAAGCTTGAGATAGTAAAGCAGGCGCCCTGCATTTCCTCTCGCGACAACTTGCGATCTTTCGCCTTATTCGAAAGCTCTATAACCTCTGCCGCGAGCTCCCAGAGACTTTTTTTGTCTACGTCACGCACAACCGGAACCACAAGACCGGCCTCCGTCGCCACCGCCACGCCAATGTGAATATACTTTTTCTGAATTAAGTGCTCGCCCGAGGAATGCAGCGACACATTAAACTGAGGCAGCTCTGCTAAAGCGCCAGCGCAGGCTTTCAGCAAGAACGGCAAGAAAGTCATCTTGACGCCCTTCCGTTGTGCTTCGCCTTTGAGGCTCGCCCTAAACTCTTCGAGGTCGCTAATATCTATTTCATTAAACTGCGCCACGTGCGGCACTGCGTTCCAGTTGCGCTGCATATTAATTGCGGTGAGCTTGTGCAACTTGCTGCGCGGCACTTCTTCGATCTCGCCAAACTGACTAAAATCGATATCAGGTACTGCAGCAATCCCAACGCCTGTCAGTGCCGTCGCGGGTGTATTAATACGTGTTTTAACAAAACCATGAATGTCTTCTTTGATGATGCGCGACTTTGCCCCGCTCCCACGCACCTGCGTAAGGTCGACGCCGAGTTCGCGCGCGAGCTTGCGCACCGCAGGGCCCGCATAGACTTTGGCTGACTCGGCGCCGGGCACAGGAGCCTGAATGCTCGGCACCGACTGCGGCTCGGGTACGGAGGCAGGCGGCTGTGGTTTACTTGGTTCGGACTCGTTTGAGATCGGCTGGACCGGCGGTGCTAAAGGCGCAGATTCAACCGCAGCGGCTGCTGTTAGGATACGCACGATGCTCGTGCCCGCCTTAACTTTGTCGCCAACGCTGACGAGTATTTCTTGTACTTCACCTGCTCGATCTGCGGGGACATCCATCGCCGCTTTGTCCGATTCGAGCGTCATAAGCGTGTCGTCGACAGTAAGCAGGTCACCTACCGCGACTTGAATCTCAATAATCTCCACTTCGTCTTCGGTTCCAATATCGGGCACGACGATATCGAACGAAACCGGTGCTGCGACGGCCGCTGTACCGAGCCCAACGTCCGCTGGTTGCTCGGCGACTTGTTCAGCCTTCTCGTTATCCGGAGTCGCAGCGACATCGGGGATTACGGCCGATTCAACGCCTGCCTCGACTTCGAGCGTGAGAATCACACTACCACTGCTTACCTTGTCACCAAGGTTAACCTCGAGGCTTTTAACAATGCCGCTCCTAGGCGCAGGAATCTCCATTGCCGCTTTATCACTCTCTAACACGAGAAGAGAATCTTCCTCGGCTACTGTGTCGCCGACAGCGACAAGAAGCTCGATGACTTCGACATCGCTCGCATCACCCAAATCTGGTACTAGAATTTTTTCTATAGCCACCGCTTCGCTGCTCCCAAAATGATTCGACTCAAATCGCACGCCTCTCGCTAATGCGTGAGCGGATTAGGTTTATTCTGGTCGATGCCTTCTTTCTTCATAAAGGCAGTGATTTGTTTCGCTTCGATCAACCCGCGCGCGCGCAGTTCGGTGAGCGTAGCCAAAACAATAAACTTGGCGTCCACCTCGAAGAAATGACGCAGCTTCTCGCGGCTATCGCTACGACCGAAACCGTCGGTGCCTAGCACCTTGTAAGTGTCTGGAACGAATTCTCTAATCTGGTCCGAGTACGACATCATGTAATCGGTAGTCGCGATAACAGGGCCCTGCTTACTGCCGAGCTGCTCGGTGACAAACGGCTTCTTTATCTTAGCCGCAGGATTAAGCATATTTTCGCGAGAAACCGTCAGCGCTTCTCTGCGCAATTCGTTAAAACTCGTTACGCTCCAAACGTCGACGTGAGCTCCAAATTCTTCGCGCAGCTTAGCTGCCGCCTTTCTTACCTCACGAAGTATAGTTCCGCTGCCTAAGAGACGAACTCTAAGCGCGCTTAACTCTTTTTTAGGCTTTGTCGTTGCATAGTCCGTTGCATCGCCATCTTCTAGCAAATACATGCCACGAATGATGCCTTCTTCAACGCCCTCGGGCATTTCTGGCTGCACGTAATTCTCATTCATGGTGGTGATGTAATAAAACACCGACTCCATTTCGTCGTACATACGGCGGAGTCCATCCTGAATGATGACTGCAAGCTCATAGGCATAGGTAGGGTCGTAAGTGACGCAATTTGGAATAGTGCCTGCCAAAATATGACTATGGCCATCTTGATGCTGCAACCCTTCGCCATTAAGTGTTGTGCGCCCTGCTGTTGCACCAATAAGAAATCCACGCGCCTGCGAATCACCGGCGGCCCAGCAGAGATCTCCCACGCGCTGAAAACCGAACATCGAGTAATAAATGTAAAAAGGAATCAACGGATAGTTGCTAACGCTGTAAGACGTCGCGGCGGCGAGCCATGCCGAAAATGCGCCGGCCTCGCTAATGCCTTCCTCAAGCATCTGCCCCTGTTTATCTTCGCGGTAAAACATGACTTGATTAGAGTCGGCGGGGTCATAGAGTTGGCCGACTGATGAGTAGATTCCCATTTGCCTAAACATGCCTTCCATACCGAAAGTACGCGCCTCATCAGGAACGATCGGTACAACACGCTGACCAATCTCCTTGTCCTTCGCAAGCGTTGAGAGCATGCGTACAAAAGCCATCGTCGTGGAGACTTCGCGCTCACCGCTACTCTTGAGCTGCGAGTCAAAGGCACTCAGTGTTGGAACCGGCAATGGAGTTGTCACACTGCGACGCTGTGGAACAGGTTTGCCGAGAGGCTCGCGCACTTTGCGCATGTATTTAAGCTCGAGGCTATCTTGGGCCGGCCGGTAATAGGGCACTTCCTCGAGCTTATCGTCGGGAATTGGAATACCAAACCGGTCACGGAACTTTTTGAGTGACTCGACGTCCAGTTTCTTAACTGAGTGGGCGTTATTCTGGGCCTCGGCAGTATCGCCAAACGCATAGCCTTTGACGGTTTTCGCCAAAATTACTGTTGGCTTACCGCTCGCGCGCGCGGCCTCAGCGTAAGCTGCATAGACTTTATAAGGATCGTGGCCGCCACGATTGAGCGCCATAATATCGTCGTCCGAAAGATGCTCGACCATCTTGAGCAGCTCAGGGCTTTTACCGAAGAAATTCTCGCGCGTGTACGCGCCACCCCGGGCCACGTAATTCTGATATTCGCCGTCTACTACTTCGTTCATGCGCGCCTGCAGGATTCCGTCTTTATCGGCCTGCAGCAGCGGGTCCCAATGCCTTCCCCACACCACTTTAATCACATCCCAGCCAGCGCCGCGGAATACGCCCTCAAGCTCTTGGATGATCTTGCCATTGCCGCGCACAGGCCCATCTAAACGCTGAAGGTTGCAGTTGATCACGAAGATCAAATTATCGAGCTTCTCGCGCCCTGCCTTGCTGATCGCGCCAAGTGATTCTGGCTCATCGGTTTCCCCGTCGCCAAGAAAAGCCCAAATTTTACGTCGGCTATTGTCGAGCATACCGCGACTGGTCTGGTATTTCAGCAGGTGAGCTTGGTAGATCGCCTGGATAGGTCCTAACCCCATCGACACCGTTGGAAACTGCCAATAGTCCGGCATCAACCAAGGGTGTGGGTAGGATGACAGTCCATTGCCATCAACCTCTTGACGGAAATTATCGAGTTGCTTCTCATCGATACGCCCCTCGAGATAAGACCGCGCATAGATACCCGGCGACGAGTGCCCTTGATAGTAGATGAGATCACCTTCATCGTGTTCATTGGGACCCCGGAAGAAATAGTTGAAACCAACGTCATAGAGCGTCGCCGCCGATGAGAACGTTGAGATATGCCCACCGATACTCGCATTGCGCATGTTTGCGCGCATAACCATGGCCATCGCGTTCCATCGCACAATGCCGCGAATCTCTCGCTCCATAAACATATCGCCTGGCATACGATCTTCGGTCGTTGGACTGATGGAATTACGATAGTCGGTGTAAACCGCCGTGGAATCTTCGCGAGGATCAACGATCGAAGCGCGGGCAGACAGTGTGTTCAGCAGGTAATGTGCTCGGTCTGAACCCTCTTCATCGATCACTGAATTCAGCGCGTCTAGCCATTCTTTGGTTTCTTCGGGGTTTATATCTTGATGTTCGCTCATCGATCTCATCCTTACCCTGTCAATATTAGTAAAGCTAAAGCTTTATAAAATAGGTGTAACTAAATTACAAGATACCAAGATTTTAGTCTTGATCAACTAACGATTCCAGTTTCATTACGAAATTATGTAGTAAAACTACATAAAAATAGAAAAGACAGAGTATGAATGCTGCTACCAGGTATTTCGCCGACAACCCTCTTCCAGTTAGAATCCGACCAATGTGAGAACAGCAACGACCACAAGCCACACTATTTGACTGCGCTCTAGCAGGCCGCTGAGCGCTTCGATCTCGGCGCCCATAGCCGCCTCGTCACAGTCCGCGTTCTGGACTTCATCTGCGGCCGGCTCAGAGAGAGCACAACGAGCCCAGTCTGCGATTAATTGGGCGTTATCGCTTGTCGTATTAAACTCCCACAGATGGCGGCGAAGACGAGAAACACAGCTATTGAAGTCTCCAACAAGAGAGAAGGTAATTGCCAGCAATCGGAGTGGCACCCACTCGATGATAGCGATAATCTTTTCGAGAGGCATCGCCAGTCGCCGATCTTCGCCCCTGCAGAGTTCGGATCTGAGCTGATAGCTGACATAGCCGAACATGACGCCTTCGGGCCCTGCTAGCATATAGAGCGTGTACATCATAAACATACGCTCAAAGCTTCTGTAGGCGAGCAAGCGCTTAAATCGACCAACGAGCGCCGAGCCGTCTACTGCATTCGGGGGTACTTCGAGGCTAAGCTCCGCCTGTAAATAGTCAACACATCCCTGCCTATTGCCTGCGCTCCAAGACTTTAAGAAGTCTCTTGCGAGCCTGCCAGGCTGAGTTCTGTCCATGGCAAAGAGGAGAACAAACAGATGCAGGAGCATCGTCGCTACACCGTAGAACGCCCCTTCAGCCAGCGCCTCAAGAACCATCACCGCGCCAAGCAAAACGCCGTAAATTGCACCTAAGGCTACCGAAAGCCTAAATTTTTCATCTATTTTGAGCTTGCCAACCGATTTGCGCAGCGCTAGCTGATAGCGCCCAAACCAAGAGTCGTCAAAACGATCGACCTCTTTAAGCCAGGTTGCCGTTAAAATAAGACCCAATAAAATAACTAAAAATTTCACGCATCATCCTCGCTCGAATACCCACGATTTCTCACCTAGACCCTGCATCCTAATGCTTACGACGACACTCGGAGTCTCGCGATCTCGCTGTTGAGCTTTTGCCAATCAAAGCCCACACCCGGATCGGTCTTTCGCCCAGGCGCTATATCACTATGACCGACAATGCGATCAGTCGTTACATCGGGGTAATAAAATTCTAACGCAACAAGAATCGCAGCAAGGGAAGCATACTGCGCTTCTTCGTAAACATCGCAATCGGTTCCTTCTAGCTCGATGCCGATCGAGAAATCGTTGCACTCTTCTCGCCCTCTGTGCTCAGAGCGGCCAGCATGCCATGCGCGGCGGTCAAAGTTGACGAATTGAACAACCTTGCCTGAACGCTCTATCAGCACGTGCGCGGAGACTTTAAGCCCAGCGATCTCCTCGAAATAAGGATGCTCACTGCTCTCTAACTGATTGCAAAAGAATCGTTGGATCGCCCCACTGCCGTATTCCCCCGGCGGCAAACTAATGCTGTGCACCACAACAAGGTCAATAGAGACGCCAGCGGGACGCTCGCCAAAATTAGGCGAGGCCACCTGCTCTGCCGGGACAAGTTCGCCCTTGGTAATACTGTATTTCATATCAAGTTAATCGTTCTCTGCACACTCACGATCTCTAGCATACGCCAGCACAGCGCGCCCCGCATACCCTCTATTCCTATTCTATCGACCTTGCGCCATACTTCTGCTATCACCCTTTCGATGTCTAAAACTTCCGCTGTTACGCAGGGCCCGCAATGCAAACACTCCACACCCCCCTTCATCGACCCGCAGGGGAAGACGTCACTAAAATCGTCACGATGACCTTAGAGGAAGATATCGGCAGCGGCGACATTACCGCCTCTTTAATTCCCGCCGGTCGCGCAGCCACCGCTAAAATCCTTGGGCGCGAAGCAGGCATTCTTTGTGGAACGTCCTTTGCAGACGAAGTTTTTGCGCAAGTCGCTCTAAACTCAGGCAATGTTACAATCGATTGGCATGTCCAGGATGGCGAACCAGTCAACGCGGGCACGGTGATTGCTACCCTCTCGGGGTCTGCGCGCAGCATCCTTACAGGTGAGCGCAGCGCGCTCAATTTGTTGCAAACACTCTCTGCCACCGCTTCGACGAGCCATCGCTATGCGACATTGGTGCAACACACAAAGGTGAAAATTCTTGATACGCGGAAAACCTTACCCGCACTGCGCGTGGCACAGAAATACGCAGTGCGTGTTGGTGGCTGTGACAATCACAGGATCGGGCTTTTCGACGCCTTTCTAATCAAAGAGAATCACATTGCGGCGTGCGGCGGCATCGCAGCATCAGTGCAGCGCGCCAGAACACTCAACAGTGCTTTGCCAGTCGAGGTCGAAGTGCAATCGATGAGCGAGCTAGACGAAGCCATCGCCGCTCGTGCGGATATTGTCATGCTCGACAACTTCGATTTAAACCAAACTCGGTTGGCTGTCGCGCATGCCGCAGGGCGAGTCAAACTCGAGGCGTCTGGCAGTATCGACGACGAACGCTTGGTAGCAATAGCAGAGACCGGTGTAGATTATATTTCAATCGGCGCACTCACCAAACATTGCCGGGCGCTTGATCTGTCGTTACTGTTCGACTAAGCGCAGCTAGCCAACTGTCAACTGTCAACTGTCATATAAGAGACGCTTGCGAAAAACCAATTCACCCCTAAATAAAGGCTTGAGGGAGCGTACGATGGAACACTTAATAAGAAGCTTAATGAAAAGCTTGGCAACAAACCCTCCAAAAGAGCAAGGCGCAATGCCAACCCGCACTCTTCTGCGGCTAACCTTGCGCGCTTTACTGACCCCAATCACACTACTCTGCACTGCCACACTCTGGGCACATGCGGGCGGGCTCGATCAGAACGGCGGGCACTATCAGTTTAATTCCTATCATTGCCACCTTGGCGGCTGTGAGATGCCGGACACATTTAATCGGGTCGGTCGCGACAGCCTTCTTATCGATAGACGCGATAGGGAAAAATTCTTTAACGAGGAGGACTGGAATTTCGAGCAAGATTTCGACAATGACTGTCAGTCGACACGTCAAGAAATGCTTGTGCTGACGAGCAGAATCGAGGCACGCTACACCAATCCAAGAAATTGCATAGTCAGAACAGGTGAATGGCTTGACGAATACACGGGCGAGATTTTCACAGTCGCAACCCAAATCGATATCGACCACGTCATTCCTAGACTCTATGCTCACACGCACGGGGGCGATCGATGGCCACAGAGTAAGAAAATCCAATTCTCCAACGACCCAATCAATCTCGTACTCGTAAAAAAGCGCGAAATAAGAAGAAAATCGAATAGAGGCCCTAGCCGTTACCTGCCGCGCAAAGAATTCCAGTGTGAGTACGCAAACCTTTGGAAGGGTTTAGCCGAGAAATACGACCTTGATTTAGACCAGAGAGACGCCAATACACTGAAAAAGATAGAGGAGGATTGCGGTACGGATTGATTGATACCGGAAGACCAGAGGCCCGCCTAGCCGGATAGCATCGACGAGCCAAGGTTTGTTTGAGAGTTGAAAAATTAGTTACGGGGCAACGATGCTGATATCAGACATGTTGCCGTCTGGATCTAGCGCTGTCTCTCCCGCTGGGAAGCCATTCTCAGACAAAATATAGGCCACGACGTCGGTGTATTCCTCGAGCATCAATGAACCCGGATTATCGGCAGGCATCGTTCCTAGGATTGTTTCCCACATCCAAAGCACAGGCTGTCCATCCCAAGACTTGAGTGCATCCCGATAGAAACGCATGTCGTGACAGGTCTTGCAGCTTGTATCGTATGTTGCTTTGCCCGCATCAACTTGCGCTTGGGTAAAGACACCGTCCTTTATTGTGCGAGCCTCTGCGAGAACCGCCTGCGAGGATATCAAACCTGCGACCAGCAATGCCGCGGAGAAAGCCCGCGTGGCGGCTACGTGAATCGACAGACTCATCGAACTACTTCTCGAACTACTCGTCGCTTTTCTCATTTTACTACCCATTCTAATCACCGCTATCTATAGCCTCGGGTCTTGCTGCTTCGAGACTCCCATTTGATCGCGCACCGCGCGCAATAAAGCTCCGGAAACATAAACTACCTGCTTAAATCATTCAAGCGTGCGTTATGTTGGTTTTCACGAATCTAATACGCGCTTTTCGAGAATTCAGCTTAGGTTGCGTCATATTAATGCGAGCTGAACCGAGTTTTGGCGGTTACAGACACACCACGAGACGCGGAGAGAGGCAGAGAGAGGCAGAAAGATACAAAGAGACACAGCGAGATACAGAGAGATACCTAGCTGGCTACGATCTCAGCGCTCAATTTCATCTCATTTAAAAAATAGCTGTCAGGAAACCTTCCGTATTCGGTTCTATATATGGCAAGGGCTGCACCTCTAAAGAGCGCGGCCTTAACTACCGTGAGCAGTCCTGTTTACTCACTGCCTACGAGAAGAATACTCAGCCTAATTTGAGAATACGACGGAGAAACACTATGAATACGCTCACCCTTTACTCGCCTACCCGCTACCGCTTGATACGTCGTTCGCAGTCCCGCGATAGTGGCTTTACTCTTATCGAAATAATGGTGGTCATCGTCATTATCGGCATTCTCGCCCTAATTGCAGTGCCTCAATACAACGTTTTCGCACAGCGCGCCGAATTCACGGAGCTCGTGTCTGCTGCCGCTCCGCTACGAACGTCTGTCGAAATTGCAATTCAGACGCGCGGGCCCGCTGATCTCGACGCATTGGACGGAGGCGCGGTTGCTGCGATGGGCATTCCTGCTACGGTTGTCGCAGCAGCCAGTGTGCACGGTAGCCTAGTGGCAAACGGTGTGATCACTATGACTTGGCAAGCGGATGGCTCTCCCCTGGCAGGAATTACCTACACCCTAACCCCGAATGGCATCGTGCCTCCGGTGGCATGGGTCGTGGGCGGCACCTGCGTCGCGGCTAATTTCTGCTAAGAACTCGTGCCTGCGCACCCCACCAAAACTCGCGGAGTGCGCCGGCATGGACTATACCTACATAAGTAAAAATCCCGATAAGACCTAAAAATGCAACGGCAGCCGACTTCGACAACATTTTCTTGGCATGGATACGATAGGTTTGGAAACCGTCGGAAAGGTGAAATCCAAGCCCTAGATAAACAGCTAGCGCTGCATAAACTAGCGAAAATGGGCATTCAACGTAGTCGCGTTAAGCGCCCAAGCTCGCCCCTGTCTTTCTCGCTAAGCAACAAGATAAAAACTGCCCATGTTGCTCTTTTCACCCGTCAGTTAGCCACGATGATGAAAGCCGGAATTCCGTTAGTGCAATCGTTCGATATTGTCATTCAAGGTTTAGACCATCCACGAATGAGTTTACTGACAACAGCCATCAGGGCCGAGATCGCAGCCGGCAATAGCTTCGCAGAAAGTCTTCGCCGTTACCCGCGAGTATTCGATGCGCTTTATTGCAATTTAATTGAAGTCGGGGAGAGTTCAGGCGC
>LICD01000039.1 GCA_001438145.1 OM182 bacterium BACL3 MAG-120619-bin3
TACAGTTCACTCATTGCTCTCTCTGGCGACAAAATAGTGCCAATCTGGACTCATGAAAAAAACGATACTGAGACAAAAAATGAAATGTGAATGCGCGTTTGAGAGCAATATAATTGGTGCCGACAAAGAGCGCCGAAACTCAATTTCAAGCTCACTGGCATTACTTCTCAAAGCTCTAATACCGCTGCTATTTTTGGCAAGTGGTTCGGTTGGTGCACAGGTAGGTCTGCCGGCTATAAGTGTAAGTCAGACTCCCGATGGCACAGAGTATAGCCTGACCCTGCAGATTTTAATTCTGATGACAGTGCTAACACTGTTACCTTCACTACTCATAATGATGACATCATTTGTACGCATTATTATTGTCATGTCCCTGCTAAGGCAGGCAATAGGTACCGCGCAGACCCCTCCAAACACAGTTTTGGTCGGCATCTCTCTTTTTCTAACGTTCTTTATCATGTCGCCTATTTTGAACGAAATATATGACGATTCGATTACGCCATATCTCAATGCTGAAATTAGTGTCGAGCGAGCAGTCGAAGTCGCTCAGATCCCGCTGCGGGCGTTCATGTTGTCCCAAACTAGGGAAGATGACATTGCTGTATTTAGCGATATTGCAGGTCAAGAGTACAATGAAGGAGACGAGGTACCGCTCAGCATTCTTCTCCCTTCATTTATGACTTCAGAGCTAAAAACAGCTTTTACAATAGGTTTTTTGATCTACATACCCTTTGTAATAATTGATCTCGTAGTGGCAAGTGTGCTGATGTCTATGGGCATGATGATGCTGTCGCCAATGATGATCTCTATGCCGTTTAAGCTGATGCTTTTCGTACTAGCTGATGGCTGGATACTTATAATGCAGTCTCTCACCGGTAGTTTTGGAATATAGATGAATATCGCAGATGTGATTACTATTGGCCGTGAAGCCCTCTGGGTGACTATGCTTATCGCAGGACCTCTTTTAGGAGCAGTGTTAATAGTAGGAATTATAATTGGCATCTTTCAGGCAGCAACATCTATTCAAGAAATGACTCTAAGCTTTATTCCAAAATTGATCGTATTAGTGATCGTTTTACTTCTCGTTGGAGGGTGGCAACTGCTTACATTAGTAGATTACTTTCAGCGGCTCCTTTTAAGCTTACCAATATATCTCCAATGACCTCATATTTAATACCTGAAATAATTGATATGTTTTATCAGTTTCTTTTTCCGTTCAGTCGATTGTCTGCATTTCTTTTAGCCTCTCCATTCTATTCCGTAGAATCCATCAACATAAGATTTCGGATTGGGATATCAACAGTTTTCACTTTTCTATATTTTAGCTTTTTTGATGGCGTAGTGATTGATCCTTTAACCGGCGATGGTCTGCTAAGCCTATTACAAGAAATCTTTATAGGCGTGATATTAGGTTTTAGTTTGCAGATAGTAAGCTCGGCGATTACGGTTGGAGGGCAAGCAATATCAAACGCGATGGGCTTGGGGATGGCCAACATGTTTGATCCGAATCTAGGAAACGTACCGGTAATTTCTCAGTTTCTTATAATATTGTCGACGCTTATCTTTTTGCTAATAGATGGGCATCTGATAATGATCGATATTATATTCAACAGCTTCACTAGCTTTCCGATTGGGCAGCCACTGCGCGTAATGGGTTTGTTACAGGCTCTTATTGATTGGTCGCCTCTAATCTTTACAGGAGGCCTATTACTAGCCTTGCCAATGATGATTGCACTATTGTTAGTGAACATAGGTTTAGGAATTATTACGCGATCAGCTCCTTCTCTTAATATTATCGCAGTAGGATTTCCAGCAATTATTCTTGTTGGTGGAATCATGCTAATTTTCGCCTTACCAGGCGTTCTAAGATTAATACAAGAATTTTGGTTAGATTCGTTCGCGCAGCTCATCATTATGCTAGGTATTTAAAGTGGCCGAAGAAACAGATCAAACGGATAAAACCCAAGAGCCGACCGCCAAACGACTTGAAAAAGCGAGGGAGGAAGGACAATTTCTTCGATCGCAAGACACCTCAATAGCAGTGCTACTAATATCAGTCGCGATTGTTTTCTACCTGTTCGGAGGCACGGCTGGTGAAGCATTTATTGAACTATTCTCTCAGGCATTCAAATTTGATAGATCAGTGACAAAAAATCCATTTGTCATTGCTGGGACCCTGCCTAAGTTGTTCATTCAGAGCATTTTGTTTATCTCCCCAATACTCGTAATGACTGTAGTTCTTTCAATCGTTACTGCCTATGTAACTGGAGGGATCGGTTTCTCTGCGAAAGCATTTTTCCCAAAAGCCTCTAAATTAAATCCAATAACTGGACTTGGAAGAATGTTTGGAATAAAAAGTGTAGTAGAACTTTCTAAAAGCTTCGCAAAACTTATTCTTATAGCTCTCGTAATTATTAGTTTGCTCTATACATTATATGAACGTGTGTTCTTCCTAAATATGCTGCCAATCAAAGTAGCTATAGCCAGTGGCTTGGAAATACTAATTTGGGGTGTTTTGCTTGTCACAATGACGTTACTAATAATCGCGGCGATAGACCTTCCCTATCAAATAGTCAGCTTCAATAATAAATTAAAAATGTCTCGGCAAGAAATCAAAGATGAGTATAAAGAGTCCGAGGGCAGGCCTGAGGTAAAAGCAAAAATACGGGAACGTCAGCGCGCAGTGGCCATGAATCAAATGATGGCATCGATAGCCGACGCAGATGTAATAGTAACAAATCCGAGTCACTTTGCTGTCGCGCTAGCCTATGAACCTGGATCATCGCAAGCCCCAATTGTATTAGCGAAAGGAGCAGATATTTTAGCGGCGTCAATAAGAGAGAAGGCCGGAGAAACTCAGGTTCCAATATTTGAGTCGCCTTATTTAGCGCGGGCGATATATTTTACCACTGAGATAAAGCAAGAGATTCCTGTACCACTTTATAGGGCAGTCGCTGAGGTTATAGCGTATATTTTTCAGCTCAACGAGCTACGTAAGGACGGAACAAAACTGCGCAAGCCAAAGGTCAAAATTCCGAGCTCAATGTTATTCGATTCAACCGGTAAATTAGTAGAAGGCGGCACATCATAATTCATAATTTGTCACCCGTACTAAAATCTAATTTTTTAACATGATGTGCCGATTGGTTATTGAGCAAAGCAAGCTGTAGAATTTTCCATAATCAGCGTTGATAAATAAGTTGTGCGACGATTGCTAATTTAGCAACGCCTAATATTTGCGGGTTTACTACATGAGCGATGAGAAAAATATAGAGTTAGATGAAACGGAAAATGTTTCGGAGCCAGGCGATAATAGCCCTCCAACCGTAGACAGCGGGAAAGCTGAGGTTAAAAATGACTCTGAAGAGGTTTCAACAACAGAAGATACGCAATTGTCAGAGTCTGGTGGTGGAAATAACAATTCTTCAAGTCACAGGGTTATTAGTAACGAGGAATTAGGCGCACTATTTCATGATTTTTCGCAGGAATTCAACGATTTTAGCGGGAAGGTCTCACAGAAATTAGCTCAGAATAATGGCGAAATTATCAGGTTTAGTAAACGCTCGGCGATCCTAAATGGAATTATGATGGGGATCCTATCGGTTACGTTGATACTTGGGGGTTTGACTTGGTTATCAAATAATAAAGTGCAAAGTCTTGCCGATGATCTAAGCACTCGGATTAATTCTTTTGTTGTCATGGACTCTCTAATTGAGACGTTAAGTAATGATCTAGATCTCGCTGCGATCAGTGCCACTAAACTAGAGAGCGAGATACTCGGTTTTGAAGGGTCTCTCGATATTGCAACGGAGCAAATTTCATTAAGGTACGAAGAACAAAGGCTAGATTTGGAGGAACAAGTTGAGGCCCTTCGGAACACTGTAATGGAATTTGGAGAAGACTTTTCTGATGTAAAACTGAGCAACAGTTCGATGGAAGTAGAGCTTCGCCGAGTAATTCAGTCAACTGATCAATTACGAGAACTTGAAGGAATGCTTAACGCGATTGTCACTTTAGAGAAAGAGAAATACTATGATGCTATTACCGCGCTATCTAACGCATCACAGTCGAACAATGAAGAAGAATTAGATGACGTGGCAGCGCAGGAAATGATCGACAATGGTTATATATTTTTCGAGAGAGATTGAGCAAGTTGTAAATAGAAGCTTTAGATCAAACTGCCTCTTAATTTCAAAGCGGTTGCGCTCAAAAGTTGGCTAACGCGCGACTCGTTAACACCTATTACGGCGCCAATTTCTTTCATATTTAACTCTTCGACGTAGTATAAAGAAATAATCAATTTGGATCGTTCGTCGAGTTTAGAGATTTCGTTGGTTAAACGATCTGAAAGTTCTGCTTGTTCTATGCTAAGCATGGGATTCGATTGCTGGTCTTCGAAAGCGCCATCGGCTTCAATTAAATCGTTGTCTAGCTGTACAAGATTAAATTGGTTTGCATGCGAGCGTTTATGTTCTAATTCAGAGATAGAGACATCAAGGTAATCGGCAATTTCTACGTTTGTAGGCTGGCGCCCTAATGAATTTGTCAGTGAGTTTTTAGCCGATGAATACTCTCGATTGTTCTTAACAGCTAGGCGAGAGAGACTGCTGGCCTTTCGGACCTCATCAAGTATGGCGCCTTTGATCCTGCGTTTTGCGTATTCATCGAATGAGACACCTATTGATGGGTCAAAGTTTCTGCTGGCTTCGATAAGCCCTATCATTCCAATTTGTATTAAGTCTTCTGCTTCGAAATAATCTGGGACTCTCGCTTTGAGATACAGCGCAATTTTTTTTACAAGTTCAATCTTGCGCGATATATCAATGGATTGCGATTCAGAATCTTGTTCGGAACTATATCCTGTTTCGTTAGAATCCATACAACACTCCTAATTCACCTGAATCCCAGTTAGAAAGAACTGTAAGCTGTTATTATTAGGTGTGTTGAAAACTTGATGGTTTTCGATTTCACGAGCGATTTTATTAATCTCGGCACTTGCATTTGTATTCTTGCTTATGATTGAAGCAGGGTTATCTGCCTGCCAAGCCCGGGAATAGATAGGGTCTTCGGTTATAGACCCGATAAACTCAATGTCATGATTTAGGAACTTATTAGTTACGTAGTTTAGGTTTTCATATAGTTTCTTACCGGTAATTGGTGATGAAACTCGATTTGGGATATAAACCAGGTCTGACAAGATTTGTTTCATTGATAGGACTTTGATTATCCCATAGGCGTCAGAAATTGATGAGAGCTCGTCGGTACCTACAATGATTTTAAGCTGTACTGATGCCATGAAAGCGATGACCTGAGAGGTTATTCCTGCAGACATATCGACTATCATATAGTCGTAATTGCTTTCCAACGAAGAGAAGCTTTGAACTATAGCGCTGCTTTCTAAGGCGTTTAGGTCGGCAAGTCGTTCTACACCGCTGCCACCTGAGATTAGGTCAATATTTTCATGGACATTTACGATTATGTCTTCGAGCGTAGCCCTACCATCAATGACATTAGCTAAACTCTTAGTAATGCTTTTGTTGAATGCGATGTGTATATTCGCCATGCCGAGATCAGCATCGAACAATAGTACGCGCTTACCCATTGCGGCAAATTGCAGCGCTAGATTGATAGAAAAAGTTGTTTTGCCAACTCCTCCCTTTCCGCTTGCTATACCTATAACGCGCGTATCCACGGTGTTCCTCTCTTGTGCCCGGTTTAATGTATTTTTGACGGGCTAGCTTAACTGATTGATTTATATATTAATAATAATTATTGATTGGCTTTGAGTTGATTAAAGCTGTGTGGATTAAGCCTGCTATTATCGGTGAGAGCTTCGTCCGAATCAAAGTTTTTTCTTAGCAGTTCCTCTGATCGTTTCGCTAGCGTCTCTTTGGTGACCCTTACTAGGCCATCATTGATATTCGCGCTCCTAGATCCCAAGGAAAGAGGGATTTTTTCACGTATAAGAGTCTCAATGATGGGCCATTGACAGGGGGCTAAATCGAGTCTGGTGATTATGAAGCTTGACCAATTCGCTACACTGATCAGGTGCTCTTGGGCTGCGGCATAAGAATCGCTTGCAGCGATCAGATGGAAATTGACTGACTGCAAATTATCTTTAATTAGAAGTATTTCCTCTGAGATATTTCTGGTTGCTGTGTCGACAATGAGAATGCCGTCACTCGATAGATGGCTCTCTATTAATTTAAGGGTATCGATGTCAGATACTTCAAAAATTGGAATCCCTAAGGACTTAGATATTGCTTCCATTGATGCAGAGGAGGGTGTTAATCCTTGTTTGTAGCTTACGAGTATAGGCGGCGTTTCGCACAATTCCAGTAGTTTGAGACCAAACTTGATCGCTATTGATGTTTTTCCTGAGCCGTAATTACCGCAAAGTACGTGAGTCTTAGTGCCGAGATCTATTTCAATTGTTTCAGGTAAAGATTCTGTCAGCTTGCTAATAACATGGTCAGAAATCTCGAGGCTATTTGCATCCGTACTTAGGTCGTTTGATAATAAGTTACTAAGTTCTCTAGAAACGCCAGATTGTCCAAAAATTCTTTTAGCGACACCACCATAATTGACTTTCCCATAATGTTCAGCTTCTGTCTCTTTTTTAAACTTAGCTAATTCATTTTTAACGAGATTAGTAATCAACTCATAGTCTTTTGCTTCACGCACCATAGTTGGCGGGACAACGTGGTTAACAGATTTGATGTCTCTCAACTCCAAGGTATCAGTTGCTTGAATTTTGGAGTCAAGTCCTACCAATAGCCGTGAGCGCGATCCAATTTTTCGATTCGAAAGAAGGACAACATTCTCGCCGTATTGCGCTATTGCTGAAGTCATTCCTGCCCGTGAATTAGGGGCCCATATTACTTCTATTCTCATGCCGCCACCTGGTTCTGTTGTTCATCTTGAATGCCTACTCTGCCAATCACCCTGATCTCTTGATCTTCGGGTATTTCTGTATAGGCGAGTACTGACAAGTTTCCAAGTCTTTGTCTGAGGATGCGAGAAAGCCAAGGTCGTATTTTGGGCGACACCACCATTACTGCGGGGTTGCCCCTTTCTTCGGCGTTTTGTTTCTCAATCGACACAGAGGCTACGATAGATTCGATTAGTTTTGGTTCTAAGAAAACATCATTAGTTGAAGAGTCATTTTGAATCGAATTGTTCAAAAGTTGTTCGAGCGGCTGCTCTAAAGTAATTATCGGTAATTCTTCGTTGACGCTAATTATGTCCTGAACAATGATCCTTCCTAAATGCGGCCTTATAAGGGCAGTAAGTTGGTTAGCGTCTTTGGTTTTTACGCTTTCAGCGAGTAGATTATCAATGATGGACCTGTTGTCGCGTAATGTAATTCCTTCTTGAAGGAGGTTTTTTAGTACCTGAGTAATTGTAGATACAGATAATTTGTTTGGAACTAAATCTTCAATTATTTTCGGTGACTTTTCGCTAATTAGATCAAGCAATTGCTGGGTTTCGTCATGTCCTAGCAGTTCATCTGCGTTATTCTTCAGAATAGAGTTCATGTGAGTCGCTATAGCAGTCGCGGGATCCACGACAGTATATCCTGCAGTTTTTGCGAAATCGCTTTGGCCTCGCTCCACCCAGTATGCCTCGAGGCCAAAAGCTGGTTCAGTGGTTCTTTGTCCGTCTAATGGCGTTGTAATATTTCCTGGGTTAATAGCGAGTTCTTTTCCAATCTGCACTTCGCCGAGTCCCCTTACCGCTCCGTTTATAACGATATTATAGGCGCTAGGTGATATGTCCAGATTGTCTCTGATTCTGATTGGTTGGATTAGAAATCCGAGCTCCGATGACAGCTTTTTGCGAATACCTCGTATTCTGGCAAGTAAAGTGCCACCTGAATCTTTGTTTACTAAAGGGATCAGGCCATATCCAATTTCAAGACCTACTTGATCAACTTGCTCAATATGCGACCAATCGAGATCATCCGATTCGGACGCTTTCTGAGTATTCTCTTCGACCTGTTTGGCTGCTGAAGTGGTTTCAGCTGAGTCGATCCTTGATTGATTTAAATAGTGTGAAAAAGCAGCTAAGCTAAACCCCATACTGAGGAAAATAAAATGTGGCATGCCTGGAATAAATCCGAGGAGAATCAGAATTCCCGCAGCAATTGAGAGTGCGCGGGGGCTTGACAGCTGAGTGCCTGCCTGAGTGCCCATTGACTCAGATGTCGTTACTCGGGTTACTATTATTGCAGTGGATAAAGACAATAACAGAGAAGGAATTTGGGCAACCAGCCCGTCGCCGATCGTAAGTAATACATATATTTCGCCTGCTTGTGAAAACGAAAGACCATGCTGGCCAACCCCGATTGCCAGTCCCCCAATGATGTTAATTAGTAGGATGAGGATGCCCGCTATTGCGTCTCCTCGAACGAACTTAGATGCTCCATCCATAGAGCCAAAAAAGTCAGATTCCTGTGAGACCTCTTCTCGTCGCTGTTTGGCTCCGGCTTGATCGATTACGCCAGCGTTTAGATCCGCGTCTATTGCCATCTGCTTGCCAGGGAGGGCATCTAGCGTAAAACGCGCTATTACTTCCGACACCCGACCTGCACCTTTAGTAACAACAATAAAATTGATAATCATCAGGATGATAAAAATAATGAAGCCAACAACATAATCGCCTCCGATGACAAATTCCCCGAATGCTTCGATGACTTCGCCGGCAGCGCCGGCTCCCTGATGCCCATTGACAAGTACAACTCGTGTAGACGCCACGTTTAGGCTCAGGCGCAACATGGTTGCTAAAAGGAGTATAGAAGGGAATGACGAAAACTCTAACGGCCGCGAGACGTTTACAGACACCATTATTATTATTAGGCCGGTGAGAATGTTAACTGTAAACAAAAAATCCAGCATTAAAGTCGGAAGGGGTACGATAAGCATCGACATTATTAGGAGCACGATAAATGGCATTCCTAAGCTGGCTGCGCCGACTCGGCCGAGGCCTTGTCGTAAATATGACAATGAAGTATTTTCCATAATAGTCTTTTTTATCAGTAATTTAGCGGAATATCGGCTTTTTGTTTTGCTCCAACACTAGTTCCGCTAATGGTTGAAGCAATTAGCATGCCAGCAATTGTGGTGATTCTGCATGGGACAAGTAAAGTTCTATTGGTCAGTGTCGATTGGTGGTTTATAGTTATATGGCTTCACTGATTTATAAAAAGTGAATGCGTGTCTCATAAGAGACTGATTCTGGGTAATACTGATGAACACAGGAAGGGGAATCTCGATGGTCCAAAGGACTAAAATAACGGCTATCCTGCTTTTAATTTGCACATCCGGGCTAGTCTCTTGCTCAAATACAGATGAAAAATTTTCAGAGGCTCTTGCTGTTCGATTACAGATGGAGGGCGATAAGTTGACTGCTACAGGTTATGCCGATATTGAGGCGCAGCTAGGGAATCCAAATCAAAAGCGTGTGCTAGCGATTCGGGCATCAAAAATTGATGCCTATAGATCTCTTTCGGAACAGATCTATGGCCTCTATATCGATTCATCCACGACTATCGGTGACATGGTCGTTCAGAGTGACGTAGTGCAAACACGTGTCGAAGGTATTATTTATGGAGCGCAAGTCGAGAGCATTAAGCCGTTGTCAGATACTACTTATGAAGTCACTTTGTCGCTGTCTTCTTCGGTCGTAGATAATCTGAAAAAACTTTATCTCCAAAATGTTGAATAGTGCGCCGCGAGACTAATTATCAATGAAATCGACACGCAGAAATCGGCCACTGTCCTCTAATCGCCTCGAATTAGCTTTGATTTTGTGCGCTCTTTTTAGTGAGATGCTGATGGCCCAGTCGATCGCTAATACGACGTCGCTTAAAGAGAGCGAGATGTTGCTTGATGAGCTCAAACAGTCCCTTGTGCAGCGCGCAGTAAATTCTGGGCTCTCCGTAGCTTCAGCTGGATTCATCGACTCAACAGGAAGGCTGGTCGAATCAACGTACTTCAATACCGGCACAAATATTGAAGCAATTAGAAACGTAGACTTGATGAAAGATCGCAGGCCTCAGCGTAATGAAATTACGAGACTACTGGATTCTGCGCGTAACAATGATTGCGAGAGGAAAAGTACCGCGAGATATAAGAATAAGATTGGAATTGTTTTTAAGGATGCTGCTTGGTCCCAGGATATAAGCGGGGCGGTCATAAACAGACTTGATGGAGTTATCGGCGAGCAACTGCGTCTAAACATTAACTCGACCTCCCAATGGTATGTCACCGAAGGCCGGCAAACCGCAAGTGTGCCGTCAAGTACAAGTTATTTTTCGCGGTTGAATGAAAGAAACGAAAATGTTGAAGCTGGACAGTATTTAGTGAGTGTCGATGTTTCTATAGATCAGAAAAAATTTGATATTGCGGATACATATCGCTTATCGCGTATAGTTGGTGCTGATATTGTTTCCAACATTTCTAGTTCCCGATTTCTATACAATCTCGCTAAGCCAAAGTATAGCGATAGCAAAAGGCTGCTAGTCACTTTGACTGCGAGTGACCGGGAAAAAAATGAGTCAATTGCCGTATCGCAATTTACGATTAATATCCCCAAAGCGGGCTACAACCTTCTGGAACAAGAAATAGATACTGAAAGCTATTTCCAGGTTCAAAGGGAAGTCGAAAAATTTTCTATGCTGCTGTCAAATTATAGAGTTTGCGGGCTTGAAGAAATGCCTGTTCGAGGGCTCCTAAGAAACGATTCACAAGCTAGCACTCTTCTTCGATTAGCTGTTGGTAGCACGGGTGGAGTTGCTTTAGGCGACAAGTTCATAGTGTCGCCTAATATTTTAAGTGACTACGATTCGCTATTAGATCCAAACGCACTAGACCGAATTGGTCTAGCGGAGGTTATTCGCGTTAACTATCATAACGCAGAACTAAAGATACTTGCTGGAGACTCGCTCGGAGTCTATCGATCTGCGACCCCTTTTTGATTAAATTATTTTTTGCTGTAGCGTCAGTGTTGCAATTTTTAAGCAGTAACGGAGTTCGTTAATGAAAATTTTTTTCGGTTTGAAAAAGCATGTATTGTTATGCTCTCTTGTAGCTGCTTGGGCCATAACGCCTTTAGCTTCCGCCGATGAAATGAATGTAGACAGTGCATTAAAATTATTGCTTGAGGATGTAGAGATACAGCGCTATTTGCGTGAAAGACAGGTCGATCAACTGAAAAGCGGCAGTTATCGAGTGCAAGTAGGGGACACCTTGGATGAGATAATAGAGTTAATCATGTCTGAATCAGGTGTCAAAAAGAGTTTCATTCGTCAGGCTTTCGTGCAGGCGAACCCTTCGGCATTCCGTTCTGGAAACCCCAATTGGCTTATAGCTGGGAGAGAAATTCGCGTCCCTACAGCTGACGATGTCCTTGCACTTATTTTCGTTACACCTCCAAAATCCATAAATGAGTCAACTAAAAACTGGGTCAAATACCCTTAATTTGGAAGGTTTCTATCTTATTTTCCACTGCGGCCCAAATGCTAGTCTTATTCCTCTTCTATCGTTTGCCATTCGGTTTGGGATAGCGCCTAGAGCCTCGATGTAGTGTAAAATCAGTGAATGAGCATGAGAAGCGCTCTGTGGCGCGGTTATAAGCAGGGCGAAAGCGTGTTATAACCACAGCGAATTTGTCCTCAACAAGCGATGTGATTGTGAGTCTTCTTTATGCAGGGAAAATCTAGACAAAGAGAGCTGGTGACAGGAATCAAGCGAGATTTTGATGACAACATTAGACCAGAAGGCTTCTATCTTACTAAAAGGGACCATCGTCTAGTCCGCCGCCTAATCCAGCACTTGCACTCTCCTACTCCCTTTGGCTTTATTCATGCCGAGAACAGTAAGTTCGCCGAATATTACTTTGAGCTAACAGTTAGTCGCCTTCATCTTATGGGCAAGAACTCCCTTATTTCTTTCGAATCGCTCAAAAAGCGCAGGTTAATCGACTTACTTAATACCGAGATTGAAGGTTTGTCACTTGAAAACGTCTCACTACCAGGGGGGCGAGATGAAGGACGTAAAATAGTCCTCGTGCCTTATTACGCTGAACTCTCGGCTGAAGACTGGCAAGATATCGAAACTCTCTGCCTCGAGTTGCCTGGCAGTAATATAGGGCTGCTTTGTGGCGCGGACCCTGGAGAGAAGTCTATTTTGAATAGTGAAAGACTTGCAAGAGATGTGCGAACTTTACACATCCACTTCGGTGCGCCGAGGCCGAGGGAGAGACTTATGCTCTCCGCAGTCGCTCGCAGTTCTATGAGATACAACCATATATTGGATATTTTAAAGCAATTAGACGTATACGAAACGAACACGTCCGACAGAACCAAAGTTTCTGACGTTAAAAGTGATGAGAGCGTAAATATGGCTCTATTTGATGGATATTTAGAGACAGCAAAGGAGGCTCTGGTCATTGATCAGGAAGCCATTCCGACCTCTGAACTCCCGCTCGAAGAAGGGAAAAATTTTTTCGGGCGGCATCTTGGCAAAGGCTTTTTGGCTGTTTTAGTGGTGGCGATGGGGGCTGCGGTTTTCTGGGCTCTTACTAAGATTTAGTAGAATAGTCAGTATGCAGGTTTTTTTATAGAGAAATTAGGGTTGGGAATTTATAAGCGCACCACATCAATATAAAGTCTGAGAGGTTGGTTGAGTCAGGTTGAAATGCCTCACTAGAGACTGGAGATGTGCTGAAAGTAAAATCTCACCGAATGGCCCAACACAATTTCCCGGCATCTTCTAGAGGATTTCTACATGTCCGCATTGAACTATCGTTTTACGCACTTAGCCCGCGGATTTGCTGCCTTACTATGCTCCATTTGTGCATTGGGTTGCCTACAACATTCCGGCCGGTGCTAGTGGATTGCCCCGAGGCATGGCTAGAGACGCCGAAATTACTGGCATAATTAGTCTTGAGGGTATGATTAACGGCGTTAACGGGCTAGGACGCACAGGTTACTTTGGTCCCAGGCCGCCGGCAAATGGGCAACTTCATGCCTACCATTTCCGCGTTTACGCGCTAGATGCTGATCTGGCGTTGGTGCCAGGCCTGAACGCCGAGGAATTACGGGCGGCGATGGATGGTCATGTGCTTGCATCTGGCATGTTGATGGGGCATTACGAGCGTAAATAAACCTTACACATCGCCAAGAAGCGGGTTAGATTAAGTACAGATTTCTCTATTGGGATAAGGTTAGGGTGTCGCTATCGCACAATGCGACTCGGCAAGGCGCCCGAGATGCCGGTGTATATAACGACCGACAAACTGGTCGTTGTTTCTAGGCGATTCACCACTGAGGTTGACGCGGGTGAGGTTACACCCTATACTCTCGCTCCTTATCTAGCTATGTCCGTCTTCGGACTAGCCGCCAGTATAGATTACCCATTTTGATGCGGGGTGGAGCAGTCTGGCAGCTCGTCGGGCTCATAACCCGAAGGTCGTAGGTTCAAATCCTGCCCCCGCTACCATCGTTACTTGCACCCCCTCGGTTTCCGCCAGGGGGTGATTTGTTTTAGGCTCTTCGCTAAGCTTTAATAAAGCTGCCAACTCTCCGAATAGCTCTATCTGCAAACTTTCCCCTTTAGGTACTAATCGTACTGCTTCTATCAACTGCCTTATTGCACCATTCGCCTCCGCAATTGTTTCTGGAGCGTTCAAGGCCTCTATTAGATTGGTGATCTTTTCTTTATAAAGGAGCGAGAGGTTAGGGTGCAGCCGGGGGCGGACCGGGGGAGCGGTCTCCAATTTCGCCCTAACAGACTTTCTTCTAGCTGCGAGCGCGTTGAGTTCATCCTTAACTATTTCCGGCGCCACGCCTGAATTTATCGCATCGAGCCCGCGTCTAATATTCGACTCGATTTGTTCCAACTCTTGCTTGTCGAGCTTATTTTGATGTTCCTGCTCACCCGACTGCCGATTGAATTCTCTAGTGAACTCTTCAACAAATGCCTGATAGGCCTCGGGTTGCATCAAATTGTCTCTCAGGCCACCAAGG
>LICD01000040.1 GCA_001438145.1 OM182 bacterium BACL3 MAG-120619-bin3
ACTGGAGGCATGGTCGCGGCAGCAGTCGCAGTTTTTTAATACCGGCGCGCGCAATCGACCGAGCACGCCCGGCACACTCCGCGGGCTGAGTTTATGTCTCGCTTACGCGGTCTGCGGATTGCCCGTGCTGCTAGGTTTCGTCGTGCCTTTTATGCAGCTGCTCGTTTGGGCATCGATCACTTACGACACGATTCTAACCCGTGACTTTGCCGGCTATCTTTTTAACAGCGTCACTCTCGCCGCGATCACCGCGATTGCTGCACTGGGGCTCGCGCTTTTTATTGCCTACGGCAAGCGGGTATTTCCGAGTCAATTGACGCGAGCATCCTCGCGCTTGGTAGGTCTGGGTTATGCTTTGCCCGGCACCGTGGTCGCGATTGGAGTACTGGTGCCGTTTGCTTGGTTCGATAATCGGCTAAGCGAATTTATGGTCGCCACGTTTGATTACAATACGGGCCTGCTTCTCAGTGGCACGGTATTTATTCTTGTTTTCGCCTATTTAGTCCGTTTTTTGCCGATCGCGCTCAATACGGTAGACGCAGGGCTCGCTAAGATTCGGCCGTCGATGGATGAGACGGGGCGAAGTATGGGGTTCAGTCCGGCGGCGCTGCTGCGTCGCGTGCATATCCCGATTATGCGCGGATCCTTGGCGACAGCATTGCTTCTGGTCTTTGTCGACGTGCTGAAAGAGTTGCCTGCGACGCTCCTCTTGCGGCCCTTCAATTTCAATACGCTGGCTATTCGCACCTACGAACTCGCCAACGAGGAGCGGCTCGCTGACGCAGCGGGGCCGGCACTCGCTATCGTGTTGGCGAGTCTGATTCCTGTTATTCTTCTTAGTCGCACGCTGCGGCAAGCAGGTGAGGCACCGTCCTCTCTGCCACAAGGTTCTTCAATTTCGGACGAGAGTAAATGACGTCACCGGCACTGCAATTAGACAATGTGAGCGTTCATCTCGGCGGTAAACTAATCGTCGATTCTGTGTCGTTCCGGGTGCCTGCGGGCGGGATTGGCTGCCTGCTGGGCGCTAGTGGCTGCGGTAAGACTACCCTGCTTAGAGCCATTGCAGGCTTTGAGCCTGTGAGCTCGGGTAGCGTCTCGCTGGACGGTTTGCCGATTAGTACGCCGATGAAAATGCTCGACATCGAGAAGCGCCGAGTGGGTATGGTGTTTCAGGATCATTCTCTTTTCCCTCACCTGAGCGTTCGACAGAATATTGCTTTCGGCCTGCAGTCGATGAGTGTGGCCAAGCGCGAGGCGCGCATAGATGAGTTGGCGAGTCTGCTGGCAATCGGTGAGCTTCTCGATGCCTTTCCACACAGGCTTTCGGGTGGTCAGCAGCAACGAGTGGCGATTGCTCGCGCGATGGCGCCGCGCCCCGAGGTGCTGCTCCTCGATGAGCCCTTCTCTAGCCTCGATGTTGAGTTGCGCGAACAACTCGCGCGCGAAATTCGCGGCGTGTTAAAACACGAAGGCGTTACGGCGATACTCGTCAGTCACAATCAGTTCGAAGCCTTCGCGATGGCCGACGAGATTGGGGTAATCAAAGGCGGTAAATTACTGCAGTGGGACAATGCGTTTAATCTGTATCACACGCCGGCGTCGCTTGCGGTCGCCGACTTTATCGGTGAAGGCGTGCTAATAGATGGGCGTGCAGTTGGCGAGCACACTGTCGAAACCGAACTCGGCGTCATTGATACGCGGCAAATTCAAGACTTCAATCTGCCCGGCACCACCGATATTTCATTGCTTCTGCGCCCCGATGACGTGTTTCACGACGACGCTAGCCCGACGAAGGCGCGCGTGGTTGAGAAGGCGTTTCGCGGCGCGGTATTTCTTTATACGCTCGAGCTCGACAGCGGCAAGCGAGTGTTGTCTCTCGCCCCTAGCCATCATGATCACGCGATCGGTGAGCCTATGGGTATTCGCCTCGATGTTGAGCACTTAGTCGCGTTTCCCAAGCTTCCTGTTGTCTAAAGGGCACTACAGCAAAGGGCAGTAACCGATGGTCTCTTTGAGTTCCGCATTTGTTAAATCCTCCGCGCTCCCTGCGGTTGAGTTTCTCACGCTCCTCCTACTCTGCGGAGCGCTGAGTATTTCGCCCTTGTCCGCACAGCCACAGACGCTTTCGAATAGTGCAGTGTCTGATACAGGCGCCGCAGCGTCCCAGAGTCAGGCCGAGTCGACCGAAGAGGCTGCGCGCAGCGCAGCAGAGCAGGCCGCGGCGACTGCGCGATCGCTCGAAATTAGCCGTGAGATTGCGCGGCGTGAAACGCTGATCGATGATCTTCGCTATTCAGCTGGCGTTTATTCAGAGCAACTGCGTGAGGTACAAGAAGATCTAGGCGCCTATCTATTAGAGGTGGGAGACTTTGAAAAAGCGGCGCAGATTTTTACCGAGGCGCTGCAAATTGCAAGAATCAATACAGGGCTCTACAGCGAGGATCAGTTGCCGCTGATTAACGCGCTTATTGCGAGTAATACAAAAATGAAAGCCTGGTCTCAAGCAGACGACTTCCAGAGCCTTCATATTCATATTGCCGATCGCTTGTATTCCACAGCGGACGGGCGCTTCTTGCAGGCGGCGAGGCAGTATGGCGATTGGCGCTTTCGTGTGATGAGTGAAAATCTCCTCGACGACTCCTATCAAGGACTCGCGCGCACAGCTGAGGATCTTTCCGAGTTTTACGGATCATTAATCGGTGCGCTGGAAAGTGAGGGTCTCGAGCGCTCCGCGGACTTGCTCGACTTTGTGTTTGCTAAAGCCGAAACCGATCTTGTATTGATAAGAGCCATTGCGAGTGCGCCTTACACCGATTTTCCTGGCACGGTAAGCCCGTATATGTACCGCTCACGCTGCCGCAATGTGCGCGACGCCAATGGGCAGGTGGTCCAGCAGTGTACGAATATTCAAGTTGAGAACCCGCGGTACCGGCAATCGCAGCGCGATGCCAAGCAAGTGGCGGTTAATCGGCAGATCCGGCATATCCGAGAGGCAATTCAGCGCATAGAAATAGTGCGCGACAGCGCCCCAGCCCTCGATAGCGAGGAGAGAGACGTACTGGACTCGCGCATTGCGCGACTTGAGTTAGAAACTCAGCAGTTAGTCAGGCAGTCGCGGTCCCGTAGTGTGTTCTGATTTCTTTACTCGGTTAAAACCAAAAAAAGCGGGCGGTTTAAGGGTTTCGCTTCTCGGTAGCTGATCTTAGCTGTCCTACGTCGGCGTACTGAAAGTAACGCGCGCAATAATTCCGATGACGCTACCATTGGTAGTAGCAATCTAGAGTGAGACGCGCTTCAATAAGGTTGATGCCGAGGTTTGCTCGGTGTCGCCTGTCCGTCACGGACTCAAACAGGAGGACTTATGTCATCTTTATTTAATCGGCTCGCGAAAGTCGCGTTGATGGCGGTTGTCGCCCTCACTGCGCTCAGCAGCCAGCTAGCTTCGGCGCTAGAAGAGGGCGATAAAGCTCCCGACTTTGCTCTGCAAGCTTCCGACGGCAAGACCTACACACTCTCCGAGTTTGTTGGTGTTCGACCCGTAGTAATCGCGTTCTTCCCAAAAGCCTTCACCGGCGGTTGAACTATGCAATGTAAAGCGCTGCGTGACAGTGCTAGAGAAATTCAGAGTTTCGACGTTGCCTACTTTATGGCGAGTGTAGACACACTCGAGGACAATACGGCGTTCGCGGCCGAGCATGCGGCAGGATTTCCAATCCTTGCTGACCCCGAAAAAACGATGGTCGATGCCTATGGCGCGCTCATGGGCGTCGGGTTTGCCAACCGCTGGACCTATTACATTGGCGCCGACGGCACGATCTTAAAGATCGACAAGCAGACTAAGCCAGCTACTGCGGGCAAAGACTTAACGAGGACGATGGAAGAGCTAGGCTTTCCCAAAATCTAAAATTAGGTCGCTGTAAAAGAGGCAGATTCTTTCGGGAGTCTGCCTTTTTTATTGCAATTCTCTCCAGAGCCCCCTAAGGCGAATGATACTGATTTGTTGGCCGCTCTAGGTATGCAACAATAGGCATTATCAGCACAACAACAAGCACTTTGGAGCGAATCATGTCTAAGGCGGGAATCTGGTCCATCGCGGCAATCGCGGTTTGTACATTCCTCTATCTTGTTTACCTTGCTGTGGCGTTCGAGCCGCCCAGGGGAACTACGACGGTTATTTTGCCAACACCCGCTGCCGAGATCGAAGTGATCGAGCCGCGCCCTGTGCCCACCCGCATAACGCCGTCGACTCCTGCAGCAGCCGCGTCGGTTGAGGTAGAGCCGATTGTCGTCGACGTGGTGGAGGTCGAAGCGCCAGTTGCAGAGGCCGCTGTCGATTTGCCGCGCTTGAACGATAGCGACAGCTTCGTTGCTGAAAAAATCAGTGAGCTGTCGAGCGGGACGTCGCTGCTAAGCTATCTTGTCGACGAGCAGCTTGTTCGCAGGGCGGTGGTGTTGGTTGAGAATATCTCGCGCGGGCAGTATCCGCAGACCGCGTTACCCTACAAGCCGATTGTCGAAGAAATGCAGGTAAGCAGCGACGATGGTCGATTGTTTACCATGGAAGGCGCTTCTTATACGCGTTTCGACGCGGCAGTCGCTGCGTTTGTTGCCTTGGATACTGAGCAAACCGTGGGGCTTTACAGGCTGCTGTCACCGTTACTGCAACAGGCCTATGCCGAAATCGGGTTCCGCGACGCCGAATTCGAACAGGCACTAATCAAGGCCATCGATGCAGTCTTAAGCGCGCCCGAGATTGAGGGTCCGTTTCAACTGGTTAAGCCTTCGGTCATGTATTTGTATGCCGATACTAGACTCGAAGAGCTTGCGAATATGAATAAACAGCTTATCCGCCTCGGCCCAGAAAACAGCGCTCGCCTGAAGGCGAAATTGCGAGAGTTTAAACAGGCGCTCTGAGCGGTTGGTTAGCAAGAATCACATGGCAAAAGAGCAGTAAGATACTGCTCCGGATAAAACAGTCAGAAGAAAAATTATGCAAAATCCTCGTACAAACCCTCTCCTAAACCCCTTGATGTCGGTTGCTGAGCTGTCGGCTTTGCTTGCACAAAAGGCGGGAGAGGTTGTGGTGTTTGATGCCTCAGTGCCTCCGGTGGTTCCGGGCTATGAGTCGCTCAACTCGAATGAGCCGGATGCAGAATGGCGCATTATTCCGGGCGCACGTCGCTTCGACTACGATGAGCGGCTATGCGACCCCGACGCTGTCCTTCCGCACATGATGCCGAGCGCGGCACTTTTCGAGCAAGAAGTGCGCAGTTTAGGGCTTAGCAAAGAATCGCTAGTTGTTGTGTATGACGATGTTGGCGTCTATGCAAGTCCGCGTGGCTGGTGGATGCTCAAGGCGATGGGGCACGACAATGTCGCCGTGTTAGATGGCGGCCTAAGAGCGTGGATTGATGCGGGTAATGCAACCGATCTGGCTGGCGCCGAGTGGCGTGCGGGAAAGCAAAACTCAGGCGATGCCTACCCTCAAGGCGATTTCGTTGCAGCGCCTCGGCCCGAGGCATTCGTCGACAGTGCAGCAGTTGCTGAGGCGTTGTCAGATCCCTCTTGCCGCGTGCTGGATGCGCGTTCGACTGCGCGTTTTAATGCGCAAGCGCCAGAACCTCGCCCCGGCGTTCGCGGTGGCCACATGCCTGGGTCGCTGAGTTTTCCCTTTCCAACTGTGCTCTCTGGGCAAAAAATGAAATCGGCTCTTGAGCTTGCGCTGCTCTTATCACCCCATGTGCAGCGCGACCAGAGAGTGATTACCAGCTGCGGTTCGGGGCTTACGGCCTGCGTTGTGATTCTCGGCGCCGCGTTGGCCGGCTTCAGCCGGCTGTCAGTCTATGACGGATCGTGGGCGGATTGGGGAGCAGATCACGCTTTACCCATTATTGAAGGCCCCGACATAGGGTGAGCGCGGGAACGAAAGCTTGATCTTTATCATTTCTTATTTGTAGGGAGCAGAATCCGCCGGTAAAGACGCGGCCGGTTTGCTACAATCGCCTGCGAGATAAAGAACAATTTGCGCTGGAATTACGCTCCAGAGTGCAAAAAGGACGAACTATGACTAATTCTACCGCTGCCGATCTTGGCGTAGTGGTCGCGGCGCTATACCGTTTCGCGACCTTCCCCGACTATGAATCCCTCCGCGAGCCACTCAAACAGTGCATGTTGGATAACGACGTGCGCGGCACTTTGCTGCTCGCGGCAGAGGGGATTAACGGCACTATCGCAGGATCGAGACAGGGGGTCGATGCTGTGTTGGGCTTTCTTGGCAAAGACCCGCGCTTTGCCGACCTTGCGCCCAAGGAATCCTTCGCCGACGAAAACCCTTTCTACCGCACGAAGGTGAAACTGAAGCGCGAGATCGTGACCATGGGCGTCGAAGACATTGACCCTAAGAAAATCGTCGGCACCTATGTCGAGCCGAGCGAATGGAATGCGTTGATAAGCGATCCTGACGTTCTCCTGCTCGACACGCGCAACAAATACGAGGTCGAGATCGGCACCTTCGAGTCGGCGGTAAACCCCGAAACGGACTCGTTCCGGGAGTTTCCTGACTATGTGAAAAACAACTTAGACCCCGCCAAACATAAAAAAGTGGCGATGTTTTGCACCGGTGGCATTCGCTGCGAGAAGTCGACAGCCTATTTACGCGAACAGGGCTTCGATGAGGTTTATCACTTAAAAGGAGGCATTCTTAAGTATTTAGAAGAAGTGCCCGAAGAGGAGACGCGCTGGCGGGGCGAGTGCTTCGTTTTTGATAATCGGGTTACCGTAAACCATAAGCTAGAGCAGGGCGAGTATGATCAGTGCCACGCCTGCCGCATGCCAATTAGCGAGTCCGACAAGGCGCGAGTGGAATACGAAAAAGGCGTTAGTTGCCACCATTGTGCGGCAAAGAAACCGAGCGAGAAAGTGAAAGGCTTGGCTGAGCGCGAACGACAGATGACGCTTGCCAAGGCGCGCGGCGATGCCCATATTGGGCAGCCAATGGAACAGCTAATCGAGCAGCGTAAGGCGCAAAAGCTCAAATTTAAAGAAGAGCAGCGCGAGTATGAGCGCGCGAAAACAGCGAAATAGCTGTCGGCCAGTAGCGTGTCAAAAGGATTTCTCGTGTCGAATAAATTGGTTATGAGTCCCTACGGAGATTTTCTAGGTATAGAAATCGAGTCGTTTGGTGAAGGCAGGGCGCTATGCAGTATTGCGGTAAAACCACAACATTTTAACGCGGGAGGGCGCGTACACGGCGGCGTTTTGACCTCGCTTGCGGATTCGTGCGCTGGGGTCGCTGTGCGCAGTTTGCGGCCCGAAGGCGTCGCCTCAGCTACAACCGACCTGAATATCGCATTCATCAGGCCACCGATGGGTGACCGACTCGAAGCTGAGGCTGAGGTGTTACACGCAGGTAAACGCCTTTACCGCGTGGAGATGAGCGTTTTTAGTATGACCGTAGGGGAGAGCGAGACGCGCAAGTTGGTCGCAAAATGCAATGCGACCTTTATGCTCGTGTTTCCAGAAAAAGCCTAAGGCTGTCTATTTTTGCGCCGCGGCGCTGCCGACATGAGCGAAGACGCGCGAACTGCCGTCTTTGTTCATTTGCACGATATCGTAGGGTGTGAAGCGCTCACCCATCTCCATGCCGGGACTGCCCAGCGGCATACCTGGTACGGCGAGCCCCAGTGCGCCCTCGGGAGGAGCCGCTAAAAATTGCTCGATAAATTTCGCAGGCACGTGCCCCTCAAAGACAAATCCCTCTTTCGTCACCGCTGTATGACAAGACTGCCATTCGGGTAATACGCCAAGGTCGTGTTTCACCCCGTTAAGATTGCGAGGATGATTGATTTTCGACGCGAACCCCTTGTCGTGCATATGATCTATCCATCCCACGCAGCAGCCGCAGTTAACATCTTTATAGACATTGAGTGTGATGTCGTCGATCGATTGAGCCGTCAGCGAGCCCATTCCTAAAAGCGACACAGTAAACGCAAGCGCTGTGGCGAAAGACGATTCTGCGAGCATTGAACGGCACTGTGCGAAAAAAGAAGTCATCATTAGGTGCTCCGAATTGATGTTGACGCTAGTCTACTGCGTGCGCGAGACTATTTGAAGCGGCGTTGATGGCCGCTTTTGGCGGCGAAACGGTGACCAGATGCCCCGACCGGACAGGTTATGTCATCCGGACCTTGATTGTTTAGCCCCACTCTATCGCGTAACATGCCTCTCCTACGAATTACCTACTCCCCAAACCCTGACCAAAAATTTATGCGCGCAGTTACTCGGCACTACAATCGCGAGACTTTCTCCGAACTCTTTAAGCTCGCCGTTCCGATGGTAGTCTCACAGGGTACTTTCGCGGTGATGATTTTTACCGATCGGCTCTTTATGTCGCGTATCGACCCGACTCATATGGCTGCCGCACTGGGCGGAGGCGTGGCGCTGTTTTTCTCCTTCTGTTTTTTTTCGGGTCTGTTTGGCTATGCCAATGCGCTTTCGGCGCAGTACTTCGGCGCGCGTGAATGGTTTAAGTGCCCGAAGGTCGTGAGTCAGGGTTTAATCATGACCATCGGCTGCCTGCCAGTACTCGCATTCATCGGCTATTTTGTCGCCGACCTTTTCGTGAGCATGGGGCATGAGCCGCAGCTAGCCGAACTCGAACGAACCTATTACCTCTGGCTGATGGTCGGCTCGCCTATCTCGCTTGCGAAGGTGGTGTTTTCGTCTTACTTCGCGGGGATTGGGCGCACCAAACTTGTGATGATCTGTGACCTCTGCGGGCTCGTTCTGAATATTCCGCTTTGCTACGCCATGGTGTTTGGTGTTGCTGGCTTCCCTGAGATGGGTATTGCCGGCGCGGCGCTGTCGACAATATTGTCAACGCTGTTTGCGCTGTTGCTTTTCGTTGGCTGTTTCTTCGCGAGGGAACACAGACAGACGTTTCGCGTGATGGAATCTTTCGTGTTCGATCTCGGCATCATGCGCCGCTTTATTCGTCTTGGCTTGCCAGCGGGAACGGAACTATTTCTAAATGTGGCTGCGTTCAACCTGTTCCTGCTCATGTTTCAGGGCTATGGCATTACCGAAGCTGCGTCGGCGGCCATCGTGTTTAATTGGGACATTCTCTGCTTCGTGCCGATGATCGGATTGAACATAGGCGTGGTTAGCTTAATCGGTCGCTTCGTTGGCGCGCGCGACATGAATCGGACTAACGAGGTTATCTTTGCTGCTTTTGTCATGGGGCTTGGCTACTCTGGTCTCATCGCTATCATTTACAGCGTTTTTAGATTTCAACTCGTCGGTTTCTTCGAGCCACCGCAGGGCGAGTTCGAGGACATACTCGCACTCGCGGGCTATATGATGATTGGGTTGTCTAGCTATGTGATGGCCGACGCGACTATTCAGGTGGCTGGCGGAGTCTTGCGCGGTGCAGGTGATACGAAGTGGCTAATGTACGCCTCGACGACGACTCATTGGATCGCGCTTGCGGCGCAGTACTACGTTATTAAAGTAGCCGAATGGGGCCCGCGCGCCTCATGGGTTGCGTTCGTTGCCATGCTATTTGCAATTGCACTGCTGTTCTCTTGGCGCCTGTGGGGCGGTCGTTGGCGTGAAGAAGAGCGACTTCTCGCGGTCATGGCAGAGTAAGCGCGTCTAATCAGAACTGCGCGAGGGACACTTTCGCTGGCGCAATATTCTGCTAATCTAACGCTCTCAAACTATCTGAGTGCACATTAGCTGCCGCTCAGCCTCGCTATTTCATCATGATAGAGGAATTACGACGATGGCCCGCACTGTCCCCGCACTACTCTTATTGCTCACTCTGTCCTGCTTGGCGACAGCACAATCAGGCTTACCCGAAGGGGCAGGGCGCGATTTGGTCTTGGCCCATTGCACGAGTTGCCACGGCACCGCACAGATTGAGCGCTCGGCCGGATTCGGCAGCGCAGCCGAATGGCAGGGGCTTTTCTCGACGATGATTAAATTGCCCCGAGCGCAGTCAGAGACGATTGCCGCGTATTTGGCAGAGCATTTCCCTGAAGACGCGAGCAGGCGTCCGACACTGGTGGCAGGCGATACGCAGATCGACATAATCGAATGGATGGTGCCAACGCTCGGGCAGCGCTCACGTGATCCGGTTGAGGCGAAAGATGGTTCAATTTGGTGGACAGGCATGTGGGCGAGCCTTGCAGGACGTCTCGATCCTAAGACTGGCGAAATGGAAGAGTTTTTGCTCCCACCGGCGGCGCGCCCTCATACGGTGGTTCCCGCTGATGATGGCAGTATCTGGTATACCGGCAATAGCAATGCCACTATCGGACGGCTCGACCCAGAAACAGGGCTTGTGACTGAATTTAAGACCAAAGCACGCGATCCGCATTCTGCGACCTTTCATCCCAACGGCAATCTCTATTTCACCGCGCAGGGCGCTGGCATGCTCGGGCGGGTAAACCCGCTGAGCGGTGAGGTGACCGAAATCGACACAGAACCGAGACCTTACGGTATTCAGGTCGCTCCCGATGGCATGGTCTGGGTTGCTTACAACGGCATCAATAAGCTTGGGCGGCTTGACCCAGACTCGCTCGAGGTTACCTATTTCGACGTGCCAGATCCCCGCACGCGTATCCGCCGTCTCGATATCGACAGTAAAGGCGATGTGTGGTTCGTCAATTCTACCCTCGGCAAGATTGGCAGGCTCAATCCTGAGACAGGGGTGATTACACAATGGGACTCGCCTAGCGGCGAAAGTTCGCACCCTTATGCACTCGCGGTTATCGATGATGTTATTTGGTATAACGAGTCAGGCATGAGGCCCGATGCACTCGTGCGTTTTGACCCTACTGCCGAACGCTTCCAGAGTTGGGCAATACCGTCTGGTGTGGGTATCGTGCGGAATGTTTGGGTAACCGAGGCGGGCGATTTATTGATTCATCAAACGAGCTCGAACCGTATAGGGCTGGTTAAAATAAAGTAGACAGAGCGGATGAATTAAACAGATTGGATAAATTGAAAGGAAGGTTTGTGAAGCCGAGAGTAATGCCGAGAGTAATGCCGAGAGAAATACAGTGCAATCAATCGATGTGCGTTAGCACTAGCAATCCCACGCTTAAGGCCGGCGCGGCATCCAGACGCGCGATGTGGACAGTGGCGATATTCATGCTGTTGTCTGCCTGTGCGTCTCGGCAGCAGGTCGAGTGGCTACCTGATTTGCCTGACCGCGCGTTCTTCGAAGCGGCTTACTCGGAGGATAGCGTGAATCAAACGTTGCAAACGAGGGAAGAATATCTTGGGTGGATTAAGAGTTTCTATACCGGGACGCTGCTCTATCCAACGGGATGGTTTGATGTGCAGGAGCGCGTTCTGTCGACCTCCTCACCAGAAAATGTCGACGCGTTTGGTCCACGGATAGAAGAGATGGGGCGACTCATTGCGGCAGAATGGGCGAAAGAGAACAGCGCTCGCGCAATCGATAATCGTCTCCTTGCGCTCTGGGGTGCAACGCTGCAGTCGGCGACGCCGGGCAATCAGCGCCTCGAAGTATTTGATCTCGTCGCAAGCGACGTTCGGCGTCTGCTAAGCCGAGAGCTCGACAAAGCGGCTATCGCCGATTCGCGTTACGACGAGCTTTTAGGGCTCGATTCGTTTGGCGATTTCTAAACAATCAACCGGGAAACACTGATGGCAGAACAACGCAGCGCGGTTTTACAGGCTGTGCAGGACTGGGTCAGCGAATTTGTTGTCGGTCACAACCTTTGCCCTTTTGCGGGAAAAGAACTGCGAGCAGGAAGAGTTAGATTTGTTGAAACGCCTGCCGCAGACATCGAATCGCTTCTGCATAGCCTGAGTGAGGAGTTAGCGTTGCTTGTAGCCGACTCGAGTATCGAGACGACGCTGCTAGTCCATCCCCACGTGCTCAAAAGTTTCGCTGCCTATAATGACTTTCTAGACCTTGCGGATGGGTTAATAGAAAGCATGGCTCTAGAGGGCGTTGTGCAGGTGGCAAGCTTTCATCCAAGCTATCGTTTCGCGGGTACTTTGCCCGCGGCCCCCGAGAATCTGACGAATCGTTCTCCCTCACCGATGTTGCATCTACTGAGGGAGGAGTCGATCGAGGTCGCGGCCGAATCGCATCCCGATATCGGCGCTATTCCCCAGCGCAATATCGAGTATTTAAACGACCTCATGGCGCCGCGCTAACGGACTTTCGGAAAAGCCTTAGAGCGACGGCTTGCCGTTGGCTTTTTTCTTGGCTTTGCCCGCTTCTTTGGTTTTCTTAGCCTTTGAGGTAGCCGTTTTGGCCTTGGCTTTCGCCGCGGCTTTCTCGCGTTCGCGCTCGCGGGCTTTCACGCCGGGCTTCGATTTCTTGACGGGCTTGTCGCCTGCATCGCGGCTAGACTTAGGCCCTTTGCCGGGCTTGCTGTCTTCAAAAACGCGACCTCGGTCGTCGTCTCCGCGTCGTGCGGGCGAACGCTTCGATGGTGCCTTAGGCGCTTCGCCTTCGCGGCTAATGTTTAGCGTCTGGCCAGCAACCCACACTTTCTTTAAGCCGGCGTAGATGTCTTCGGGCATATCAGCAGGCAAATCGATTGTGCTGTGATCGTCGAAAATATTGATACGGCCAATGTTTTGCGCATCGATATTCGCCTCATTGGCGATCGCGCCGACGATATTGCCAGGCATAACCTTGTGGATATGGCCTACCTCGATACGGAAACGTTGCATGCCCTTTTCAGGCGGTGCGTCTTTGCGGGGGCGCTGTGGTCTCTCCGAGCGCTCCGAACCCTTACCACGGTCGCGCGTGCGAGGCTGATCATTGCCGCGCGATTCCCATGCCTTGTCGGCGCGTGGGACGGGCTTATGCTGAAGTAAAAGAGGTGAGTCGCCTTGCACGAGTTTGGCGAGCGCAGAGGCAATCTCAATGGCTGGGACATTGTGCTCGTTCTGATACTGCTCGACTAGGTGTTTGAACAGGCCGAGGTCTTCTGTCGCCAAGGTGTCGGCTATTGCCTGTTTAAACTGTGCGATTCGCTTGTCATTAATGAGTTCGGTTGATGGCAGTTCCATCAACTCGATTTTCTTGCTCGTGGCACGTTCGATTGCGTTAAGCATGCGGCGCTCGCGCGGGGCGACGAATAAGATTGCATCGCCTTCGCGTCCGGCGCGGCCTGTGCGGCCAATGCGGTGGATATAGGCTTCGGTATCGTGTGGTATGTCGTAGTTAACAACATGACTGATGCGCTCGACGTCGAGGCCGCGGGCGGCAACGTCGGTAGCAACGAGAATGTCTAGCTTGCCTTTTTTCAGTTGGTCGACTGTGCGCTCGCGCTGCGCCTGCGGAATATCGCCATTGAGTGCACTCGCTGCGAAACCGCGCGCAGACAGTTTCTCTGCAACCTCGACGGTGGCAATCCGCGTGCGCACGAAGATGATCATGCCGTCGAATGTCTCGGCTTCGAGAATGCGAGTAAGTGCGTCGAGCTTATGCATGCCGCTGACTGGCCAGAAACGCTGGCGGATGAGATTGGCTGTCGCCGTCTTCATCTTAATCGTGATCTCGGCAGGATTGGTCAGGTGGGCCGTTGCGATGCGTCGCACCTGAGTCGGCATCGTGGCCGAGAAAAGCGCGATCTGCCGTGTCTTCGGCGTCTGTTCGAGAATCCATTCGACATCGTCGATGAAGCCCATCCGCAGCATCTCGTCGGCTTCGTCTAAGACAAGTGTCTTGAGGCCGTCTAGATTAAGGGTGCCTTTGCGAATATGGTCCATGACCCGGCCAGGGGTGCCCACGACTGCATGTACGCCGCGCTTGAGCGAGCGAATTTGGCCGCCGTATTCTTGGCCGCCGTAAATGGGTAATACATTAAAGCCTTTGATGTGCTTTGCGTATTTGTGAAAGGCCTCGGCGACCTGAATCGCGAGTTCGCGGGTTGGCGCGA
>LICD01000041.1 GCA_001438145.1 OM182 bacterium BACL3 MAG-120619-bin3
TATCTCTTACCTGTATTCTTCGGCGGCTTTTACCTCGCACCTTGCATTGCAGCAACGCATTTTTTGGTAGGTATCCGCATGCGCGCAATGGCCTCTGCTATTTTGCTGTTTGTCTTAAACCTCATCGGATTGGGTTTAGGCCCAATGGTGACCGGCTTTGTTAGCGATTGGCTTACTCCCACGTTTGGCAATGACGCACTTCGTTACGCGATGTCACTAACAGTACTGGTAAATATTTGGTGTGCCCTCCACTATTATTGGGCAACGAAAACGATCCGAGAAGACATCGCGCTAGCGGCAGATTAAACGAAACAGTCATCATTTGACCTAGCTATATTATCAATCAGAAGCGAACGAGAACTTAAGCATGAGCAATTCAAAAGCGAATCAACTCCCTGGTCGTCTTGGGGATCCAAGTATGAGTCTCGGCACAGACCCACGCACTGACCCCAGACTCGCCGCTGCTTTGAGTCAACTGGGACTTGCGGGGCAAGCTGCAGAGCCCCCTGTCAACGCCGAAAGCGACGTGGCCGATTGTATCGCCTATTCGACCGCGGCCGAACAAGCCTGGCAGACAATGTTTGCGATGCTCGGCAGTCAAGGCGTCCCAGCAAATCCTGTCGATGCGCGTGAAGAGACGATTACCGGTCGCGACGGTAACGAGATCAAACTATTTATTCACAGCCCAGCGGGCCACTCAAGTGACAGCACGCCTCTGCCCTGTGTTGTTCACACACACGGTGGCGGCATGGTCATCCTAACCGCCGCCGATGCGAACTACAGCCGATGGCGAAGCGAGCTCGCCTCAACGGGCTTGGTCGTTGTCGGGGTCGAGTTTCGCAATGCAGCTGGCGCGCTGGGCAATCACCCTTTCCCAGCTGGCTTACACGACTGCGCAGACGCCGCACAGTGGGTAGCAGCCAACCGCAACAATTTAGGCATTTCGAATTTGATCATGAGCGGCGAATCTGGCGGTGGTAACCTCTCTCTGGCGACAACGATGCTTGCAAAAAAAGAAGGCTGGCTAGCAGAGATATCCGGCGTCTATGCGCAGTGCCCTTATATCTCAGGCCTGTATGCCACCAAACCTGAAGAGCTGCCTTCACTTGTTGAAAACGATGCGTATTTCCTCGACATGAATACCATGGGTGCAATGGTTAAGCCTTACGATCCTAGAGGCGAAAACGCAACCAACCCTCTTGCTTGGCCTTATCATGCGAGTCTCGAGGAGCTGAGTGGCTTGCCGCCTCATGTCATTTCGGTTAACGAACTGGACCCCTTACGTGACGAAGGACTCGCTCATTACCGCAAATTGTTGCAGGCAGGAGTGTCGACAGTTGGTCGCACCGTGCACGGCACGTGCCACGCAGCAGACTGCTCTTTCGTTTCAGTCATCCCCGATGTTTACCACGCAACTGTACGCGACATTAGCAGCTTCGCTCATTCGTTGATGAAATAACAACAGCAAAACAGGAATGTTCCAGGGAGAATTAACCATGCGCGATGCCCGTTTCAGACCAGTTTGTCAGTACACAATGAGAGCTCTGCTTATCGCTGTGCTCAGCCTATTGCTCAATGCCAGCGCATGGGCTCAGTCGCTGCCTAGATCGAGCCCGGCAAGCGTTGGCCTCTCTAGCGATCGACTCGAGAGATTGCCCGCGGCTATGCAGCGCTATATCGATGCAAATCAGCTGGCTGGAACTGTCACCTTGGTTGCGCGCGACGGCAAGGTCGTTCATCTTGAAACTCAGGGCTGGCGCGACAAAGAACACGACACACCGATGACTGAAGACACGATCTTCTTCATTATGTCGATGACCAAACCTATCGTCTCAACCGCGCTCATGATGCTCTACGAAGAGGGCCGCTTTTTGCTCACCGACCCCGTGACCAAATGGATTCCCGAAATCGCCGGCAAGCAAGTGCTTATTCAAGACGACGCAGGCGTCCATCGAATGACCCCTCGACAGCCGATCACCGTGCGTGATGTCTTGGCGCACACAACGGGATTAGACCCTGCTCGCGAATTATTAACCGAAGACGAACAAGCGCTCCTCAGCCGAGAAAGCAGCCTAGAGGCAACGTTGATTAAACGAGCCCCCCTCCCTCTCGCCTTTCACCCTAGCGAAGACTGGCAGTACGGCAGTTCTACCGACTATGTTGCGCTACTCGTTGAACGAATTTCAGGCGAGCCGCTAAAGGATTTTTTACAAGAGCGAATTTTAGATCCGCTCGCGATGAACGACACGTCCTACGTAGTCCCGGCCGAGAAGCGTGATCGCGTAGCAACGGTTTACTCGCCAACCGGACCGAACAAAACCATTGAGGTTTACCGCACGCCCGAATACAGCAGCGTGCCGTTTTTCGGTAGTGACTATTACGGCGGCGTCGCCGGTTTGTTTTCTACCGCGAGTGACTATTGGCGGTTTAGCCAGATGCTTCTTAATGGCGGAAAGCTAGGGAGGATTCAGCTACTTAGCCCCAAGACTGTCAACCTGATGATCTCTAATCACAGCGCCGATCACGATATTTATATTCGCGGGCCAGGCTACAATTTCGGATTAGGCTTCGGTATTTTAAATGACGCAGGCGTTGCGAGGGATCCCATTACCCCAGGATCTTTTACCTGGGGCGGCGCATGGGGCACGATTTTTTGGGTAGATCCTGTTGAGAATATGATCGGAATCATGATGACTCAGATCAGCTCTTATTCGCACCTTAATGTCAGGCAAGATGTCGGCGTAACCGCGGTGCAATCAATCGTCGATAGTTACAGCAACAAGCCCTATTCGGTGCAGGGCTATTCGGTGCTGAATCCTCGGCGCGCTCTTTAAGGAAGCCTTTTTAGGCCTGCTTTAAAGCGCTTAGCATTCTCGACATAATGAGTCGCCGAGTCGATAAGCGCTTGTTTGCGCGCTTCGTCTAATTCGCCGCGAACCTTTCCCGGCGCGCCCATAACAACGGCGCCGTCGGGGACAACCATCCCTTCTGTAATTAACGCGTTCGCTGCGATCAAACAGCCTTTGCCTATCACCGCGCCGTTTAACACCACCGCATTGATTCCGATGAGACTGCCGGCGCCAATAGTGCAGCCGTGCAACATGACTTTATGACCGATAGTCACATCGCTGCCAATCACAAGTGGAAAACCAGTATCAGCATGCAGCACCGAACAGTCTTGCACGTTGCTGCGCTCACCTATCGTAATCGTCTCAGTATCACCACGCACCACTGCGCCGAACCACACGCTCGCGTCTTTCTCTAAGATGACATTACCTAATACAGTGGCCGTGTCTGCAACATAATAATCGTCGCCTTGGGTTTGGGGTGAGACGTTATCAAGACTATATAGCAAAAGTGTGTCCTCTCTTAAATGGCTTGGTCATTATGATCACTGAAGTGTACCCAATGGCTGGCCCGTTGCGAAGCCAGAAATTGCGGTCGTGGTGGCCATTGATCTACTCCAGCCCCATGCGCATGGGTAGACAATCGGCGTCAAACCTACTAGTTTCGGCGTCATTATTAGATTAGTGTTAGCTCTTAGCGAATAGAACCATACTCGAGCAATCTGTAACCCAAATATAGCGAATCACGAACAAAGAGAGCACCATGAAAAGCAGACGCGAATTTCTAAAATACCTAGCCGCCAGCCCCCTTCTAACAGAATACTCAGCCTTTGCTCAGGAGGTTGAAGAAACGCTCGGTGCACGACTCACCGACCCTTCAGAGGTGATCAACGTATTCGAAATGGAAGCGCTCGCTCGTGAGAAAATTCCGCCCGCACATTTTGGCTATCTCAATACCGGTGTTGATAGCGATGCAACCTTACGGGCCAACCGTGCTGGTTTTACACGTTTTCAAATCCGTCCGCGCAGGCTAGTCGATGTTAGCTCACCTGATCTGAGTATCGATATCCTTGGCACACAGGCGAAATCGCCGATTATTATCTGCCCCGTCGGCAGCCAGGGCGCCTATCATGCCGAAGCAGAGCTTGGCACGGCACGCGCTGCAAAAGCCGTCGGGCACCATATGATTCTGTCTACACAGTCATCAACGGCAATTGAGGACGTCGCAGAAGCCCGTGACGCACCGATCTGGTTTCAGCTCTACCCAACCAACCGCTGGGCAAACACAGTGGCTATGCTGCAGCGAGCAGAGGCAGCTGGCTGCACTGCAGTGTGCCTAACAATCGATTTGCCAGGCGGGCGCAATACCGAGACCCAATCGCTGCTCATGCGCGAAGACGACCGCGACTGCAGCGTGTGCCACAAGGGACAAGCTAAACCCATATTTAAAGGGCTCGACATGAAAGGCGTCATGCTCAATGACTCCTCTCTGACGTGGAGCGTTATCGGACGCATGAAAGAAGTCACCAACATGAAAGTGCTCATCAAAGGGATCGAGGTCGGCACAGATGCAGCACTTGCGGTGCAACATGGCGCCGATGGAATCGTCGTGTCTAATCACGGTGGCCGCGCGGTAGAAACGGAGCGCGCAACAATCGAGTGCTTGCCAGAAATCGTCGCTGCCGTGAACGGCCGAATCCCAATTATTGTCGACGGCGGCTTCCGACGTGGTACGGATATCTATAAAGCGCTATCGCTGGGAGCAACCGCTGTGGGCATTGGCCGACCCTATTGTTGGGGACTGGGCGCCTTTGGCCAAGCTGGCGTGGAACGCGTGCTAAACCTTCTCAACCGAGAGCTCACCATCGCCATGATGGGCAGCGGCACGCCGACCATTGCTTCTATCGGCCCAGACTATGTGCTCGACGTTGGGCACAGGGTCGAACGCGGCAGAATGGGTTTCGGCCTGCTCGACTAGTTAACTACCAAACCACTCGGCTCGCGAACAAAACCTCTATCCCAACATGCGCAAAATAAAAATTTGCGCCACAAGAAGGAGCAGGACATGATCCAAGCCGAGCTAAGCAGGCGGGCCTTCCTCAGATCAAGCGGCGCCGCAATGAAGGCCTCGTGCATTACCCTAACCTTCCCCATGGTCCTTACTGCCTGCAGCCGTGCAAATGAGACGCGGCTTAACGGCGGGGATTTCGCTACCTTAAGCGCCGTCGAAGCGCGGGAATACGACGCGATTGCTGCCCGCATCATTCCCACCGACGAAACCCCCGGTGCGCGCGAAGCTGGTGCCGTCTATTTTATCGATAACGTAATAGCCGACGCATTCGAGCGTCAGAGACAGACGCTGCGCTTAGGCCTCGCAGATCTCCAAGCCAACACCGCTGCACTTTATGATACCGCCTTGTTCGCCGACCTTACGTCTGTCCAGCAGGACAGCCTTCTCACTCAAATTGAAGAGACCGAATTTTTTGCGACGATTCGCTTTCTCGTCATCGCAGCGATGTTTTCACTGCCCGAATACGGCGGCAATAAAGACGAGCTAGGTTGGCAACTGATTGGTTTCGAGGACCGACATGTGTGGACACAGCCATATGGCTTCTATGATGCAGATCATTTGGCGAAGGGAGAGTAACCCGCATGGCTCAACAGCAAACATCGGTAACTTATCCCACGCGCGAGGCTGTAGACTTCGTCATCGTTGGCTCCGGCGCTGCCGGCGGAGTCATGGCGAAGGAGCTCTCTGGTGCAGGCTTCTCAGTCGTCGTCTTAGAGCAAGGCCCACACCTTAAGGCCGGCGATTTTAGGCACGACGAGTGGAGCTATGACTACAACGGCGGTCTTATTTGGGGCAGCAAACAAGGGCATCCACAGACGTTCAGAAAGTCCGCAACCGACACAGCAAAACCGGCCGAGGCCGCGCTGGGTTATGCACACAATGTGGGAGGAAGTAGCGTTCATTTTTCCGGAAATTTTTGGCGCTTGCGGCCCATCGACTTCAAAGAGGCGAGTGTGCGCGGAACCATTGCCGGCACAAACTTCGCCGACTGGCCCATTAGCTACGAAGAGCTTGAACCCTATTATACGAAAGTCGATTGGGAGATTGGCGTATCAGGCCTTCAGGGTCCTTGGGACCCACCGAGATCTCAAGATTACCCCTGCAAACCCATGCCAATAAAGGGCTCAGACGTACTTCTTGAGCGCGCCGGAAAAAAACTAGGACTGAATCCCTATCCTGCACCCGTGGCGATTCTCTCAGAGCCACACAATGGTCGCCCTGCCTGCATTCATTGCGGCTTTTGCAATGGCTTCGGCTGCGAGGTCAATGCTAAATCTTCCTCGATGGCGACTATGATCCCTCTTGCGCTCGCCAGCGGGCATTGTGAGTTACGCACCGGCTGCACCGTGTCTCGCGTAACCACAGGCGCCGATGGCAAGGCCGACGAGGTAGTGTATTGGGATGCCGAAGGTAACGAATTCGCGCAGCGCACAAAGGCGGTAGTTCTTTGTGCAAATGGCGCCGAAACACCGCGCTTGCTGCTGCTTTCAGCTTCCGATCAGCATCCTCAGGGACTCGGCAACTCTAGCGGTTTTGTCGGCCAGAATTTAATGTTTAATGGTTACACATCTGTCGTCGGGCTTTTCCCCCAACCCGTCAACGCCTACAAGAGCATCCCTGCAACTCGCGTTATTCATGACTTCTATGAGTTAAACCCGAGCCTTGGATTTTATGGCGGCGGGGGCATCGATGGCAGACACTATGCTCGCGGAACGCCACTTAATTCCGCGCTTATGAGCGGGATGTTCGGCGGCCCTAAATGGGGAGCAGACTACAAGAAAGACCTTGAGCAAGAATTCACTCACACCGCCGCCTTCGATGGCCACACGACATCGCTTCCGCTAGCGACTAACACAGTGACGCTTGATCCCACACTGAAAGATAAGTGGGGCCGACCCGCTTTACGCTGCACGTACATGGATCACCCTGACGATCTTGCAACAATGAAATTTTTCTTCGATAAAACAGGCGAGCTCATGGAGGCTGCCGGCGCCATTCGACAGGCAGGTAGCTATCCGAAAAACGGCCAAGAAGGAAATGTTCACCTGCTTGGGACCTGCAGAATGGGCAATGATCCGGCGAGTTCCGTTGTCGACAAATATCATCGCTCGCACGATGTCTCAAATCTGTTTATTTGCGATGGTTCGAGCCTTGTGACCTCGGGACGCGGCCAGCCAACAATGACAATTATGGCGTTAGCATTTAGAGCGGCAGATCACATGATTCAGTCGGCTCGACGCGGTGAGATCTAAGCCTCTCTATCGTCTTGCGAATTCGATCGCTAAGCTTAGATCTCAGTGCGGCTAATTAGCGTTTACCTAAGTCAACGAGCAAAGGCTTAAGACCCGATTAGCACTAGTCGGCGATTTATAGATTACGGGACAATAACACACTCAATGGATCTCATTTTTTTCGATTTAGATGGCACACTCCTCAACGACGCATCGGTAATATCGCCTTTCACTAAAGAGACTCTAGGTCTACTCAAAGACAAAAACATCGCCTACACAGTGGCCACAGGCCGAACCATGCTTTCCGCCAGAGCGATTCTCAAAGGGCATGATTTCGACCTCCCGCAAATCTATACCAATGGCGTGACCATATGGGACCCCCTTAATAGCGCGCTGACGCTGGAGAACTTGCTCACCAACAATGAGATAGCCACCGTTATCGACGCTGCTCTGAGTCAAGGAATTACGCCCTTTGTGCATGCTATAGACACAAGCAATCACTTTATCTACCACGCAACACCGCGGCATACTGTCGAGGAGAATCTGATCAGCAAACACTATGCGGGGACAGAGGCTAAACTTTTCCCACTTGATGCGCTGCCGACAGATAGCCAGGTAACCAACATAAGTATGATCGGTTCGGCTGCGGACATTACCGATATCTGGAGAAAAGTCGATAACCATCCAAACCTCGTCACGTACTCTGGCCCCGCTATCGAGGGCGAATCTTTTCGTTGGATGGATGTTCACCATTGCTTAGCAAGCAAAGGCGCAGCAGTGACTACACTCAAAGCGCAATTGGGCGCGAGCAACATAATTTGCTTTGGCGACGGAGATAACGACCTGAGTATGTTCGAACTTGCTGACGAAAGTTACGCGCCAGAGAACGCGCGCGACATTGTAAAGCAGTCTGCCACTTCGGTAATTGGACACAACCACAAAGATGGCATCGCCTATTTTCTTCGTGAACGGTTTTCTCTCTAATTCACTCAACGGGTGCACTAGTCTATTTCCGGCGAGAACCTAGCTCTTGTCCGGTTACCCCTTCTTCCCCGCCTCTCAAAAAACACGCCTCCTTTGCTTTTAAAGACTTCCTATTTCGAATGTAAGTATTATTCTCATTAGCCAAATACAAAATTTTTTAGGAGCAAGACTATGAAGGCATCAAGCTTTACATGTTCCTTTCTTCAAGCTTTAGCCGTAGTTTCGGCCTTCCTATTCAGTTCGACGGGATTTGCGCAGCCCGCGACATTTAAAGAGGGCATTCTGCAAATCCCGCAAACCGCCGCCTTAATGAAGGGTGAAGCTCAATATTACAATGATATTCAATTAGCACTCGATACCAACGGCAATTTTACTGTGCTCGAGGCCGAGCCGAGCCCACTGGTATTTGTTGATAGCGTCACTGTCATCATGACAAAGTCTTTGCCTCCACAAGTGAGCATAGTTGTAAGAGGGAATAAATCGGTGCCGTGTGTAGAGCTGCAAAATCCCGCTATATTCAGGGATGGCTTTTCGTTCACTGTCTCGCTTGCGGAAACCAAAATGGGTCCCGCTGAAACTTGCATTGCGATAATAGAGCCTTTCGAAACACACATACGTCTCGATACAGTCGGATTGGAATCCGGTCTCTATACCGTGAATGTGAATGGCAAAGAAGAGGGTTTTAGCTTATAGATTTAGATGGTGCCCGGGGCCGGAATCGAACCGGCACGCCCTTTCAGGCGAGGGATTTTAAGTCCCTTGCGTCTACCAATTTCGCCACCCGGGCTGGGGGCTTGAACTGCCTAGCGGGTAGAGTCTTTAATCAGACTCTTAGCAAACCGTGCAACTCGGTTTTACCGCAACTGCTGCAGGAACATAGAGAATGTGAATGGAGGCTGGGGTCGGAATCGAACCGGCGTTAACGGAGTTGCAGTCCGCTGCATGACCACTCTGCCACCCAGCCGTATCACGTTCTTATGCGTGGCCGAACTATAGCAAACCACGCCCCGTGAGGCATTCTTTTTCTGCTAAAGCACGATTACTAATTCAAACCCGTGTGAATAAAACGCAACATATTGCGTCAACTATTTCACAGGGAGAGAAAAGAGATTGGAGCGGGAAACGAGATTCGAACTCGCGACCCCGACCTTGGCAAGGTCGTGCTCTACCAGCTGAGCTATTCCCGCTTTATCTGGTCACTCGAGCAAGTGCACGAGTGTTGAATCATCACTTCAAACCTTCAAGTGTTTCATCGACTCTGTGAATCACCGCTAGGATCATTCAGATGACAGGGGCCTGTTGCCATCCAGAGAGAGCGCTATTTTAATGCCAAACCGTGGCAAGTCAAGCTCTGATCGCATTGGTCAGTGACTTTAAGAGAAATCCGCGCGATATTAAATATTTACTCGCCTCGCATGCTCTTATCACTGCTAAACATTTCGCTCTTAGCTGCCATTAAATAGGACAACATAGACCACACGCCCAGTGCCGCCGCCACCCAAATCAATCCAAGACCCAAGTGAAATAAAAGCGGCATTGCCGACGGACTTGTACCAAGCAGCAGGGTAATCGCAATCATTTGCAGCGTTGTCTTTAGCTTGCCAACCCAAGCCACGGCGACAAGATCCCTAAGGCCTTTGGTCGCCATCCATTCCCGCAGCGCAGAGATTGTAATTTCACGCGCCACAATAAGCAGCGCAGGAAGCAATAAGTCACTATAAGTGGCGAGAAGCAAAATGAGAATTGCCGTAACAAACAGCTTGTCGGCGACAGGATCGAGAAATGCACCGAAGGGCGAGCCCAAGTTGAGGCGCCGCGCGAGATAGCCATCTAGCCAGTCGGTAATGCTGCCTATAATAAAAAGACTAGCGGCGACAATCTCCGCTCCGGCAAAATCGGACTGATAACAGAGGACGATAAGCGGAATCAGTGCGATGCGGCTAAGAGACGCAAGGTTTGCCCAGTTAGTCATTTTAATTCTCGTCGTGCTTGGCGCTGTGATGGATGTTGTGCAGCGCTATTCTACACAAGGTGGCGCGACTATGCCCTACCGCAGCCCAACGCAATCTGCCGCGCCACACGACTTTGTCAATCGACATGGTAATGCTCGTAGATAGAGGCGGCGAGTTTTTCACTAATGCCGCCTACTTTAGCGATCTCGGCTTCTGCTGCGCGCTTAAGCCCCTGCTGCCCGCCGAAGTGTTTTAACAAATCACGCCGCCGCTTAGGGCCCAACCCCGGAATATCTTCGAGCTGTGAGCGCTTTCGGGCGTTGCCTCTTCGCTGACGGTGCGCGGTTATCGCAAATCGGTGCGCCTCGTCGCGAACCTGTTGCAGGAGGTGTAACGCAGGTGACTCTGTTGCGATTGCTATCTCCTTGAAGCGCTCGCCCTCTTTTAAGAACAATGTTTCTTGGCCTGCCCGCCTACTTATCCCCTTGGCAATACCGAGCACGCGCAATGAATCGAGGTCGAATCGAGCAAGTACTTTGGCTGCTTGCGTCAGCTGTCCCTTGCCCCCGTCGATTAGAAGAATATCGGGGAGTTTGCCCTCACCCTTAGTCAAACGCTCGAAACGACGTGCTAACACCTGCTCCATCGCCGCGTAATCATCCCCAGGTGTAATTCCTTCGATATTGAAGCGGCGATAGTCATTTTTTACCGCCCCCTCGGCATCGAAGACCACACACGACGCGACAGTCCCTTCGCCCCCCGTATGACTTATATCGAAGCACTCTATTCTTACTGGCGGCTCATCGAGAGCCAGCGCTTCTTGTAGGAGCGCAAAACGGCGCTTGCTGTTTTGCTTGCTCGCGATATGCGAACCTAGTGCCTCTTGGGCGTTAGTTACCGCCATCTTAAGCCATTTTGCGCGATGACCACGAACATTAGATACCAGACGAATCTTTCGGCCAGCAACATATTCCATTGCCTCGACTAGTGCAGCGCTGTCCTCTAATGCCTCTGAAACAAGTAATTCTGCGGGCAAATTAGCCGCATCGTCTTCGCCAAGATAACTTTGAGAAATGAAATCGCTAAGCAACTCGTCTGCCGCTGACGCAAGTCTGTGCTTGGGAAAGAAATTTTTACTGCCGAGTATACGTCCCCCTCTCACGTAAATTACATGAACACACACGCCTGCAGCTTGCATCGACACTGCGATCACATCGGCATCTTCACCCTGATTAGCGACAACCTGATCTTCTTGAATACGGCGCAATAGGCCGACTTGATCGCGTATTTTCGCGGCCTTCTCGAATTCCAACGCTTCGGCAGCAGCCTCCATATTCTTTGTTAATTCGACTGTAAGCTGCGAGCTTTTACCCTGTAAGAAAAGCGTGGAATAGCGCACATCCCTAGAATACTCTTCTGGCGAGATAAGCCCCACACAGGGAGCGGTGCAACGATCAATTTGATGCTGCAGACAAGGTCTTGTGCGATTCTTAAAATAACTTTCTTGACACTGGCGCACCTTAAACACTTTTTGCATTAACTGAAGCGTGTCTCGTGTCGCAAGAGCGCTCGGATACGGCCCAAAGTATTTGCCTTTACGCGACTTCCGTCCGCGATAAAACATGAGCCGCGGGTAGTCAGCATGGTCGGTTAACAATATATACGGATAAGATTTATCATCCCTAAGTTGAATATTATAGGGTGGCTTGAGTTCTTTGATCAGACTCTGCTCTAGCAGCAGCGCCTCAGTTTCGCTGTGCGTAATACTGATTTCAATACGCGCTATCTTTGCCACCATCGCCATGGTTTTCGTCGTCAACCCTGACGCTCTGAAGTAACTGCCCACTCGTTTCTTGAGATTCCGAGCTTTACCGACGTAAATGACTCGCTCATCAAGATCAACCATTCGGTAGACACCGGGCCGGCTGCTCAGGTTAAGGACAAAATCTTTATGATCGAATGGTTCAGCTGGTAGTGACATACGCGTAACACAGGCTTTGAAAAGTGAGTCAGGTTAGCCCAAGCAAGTTTCTCACTCAAGTGTGGGTGATTAAACGATAAGGACTTCGGGCTGCAGCGCGAGCCCGAACCGCTGCAAAATCGAACTACTCATTTCTTGGGCTAATAAGAAGAGATCCTCCCCTGTCGCGCCTCCGAGATTGACAAGCACTAACGCATGGTTTTCGTAGACTCCCGCGACGCCCCTCGTCTTTCCTTTCCAACCAGCCGCGTCGAGCAACCACGCCGCAGAGAGCTTATAGAAATCGCCCTCATCGATAGGAAAGGCAGGAACATCAAAATTCTGTGCGCGAATTTGGTCAAGTTTGCCAGCCGACACAACAGGGTTTTTGAAGAAGCTGCCTGCATTGCCGATTAGTTTGGGGTCAGGGAGCTTGCTGCGCCGTATTTCGCAAACCGCATCAAAGACCTTCTCCGCAGTCACCGCGCCGTCTGCGGCGAAGCGCTCAGCCAAAGGGGCGTAGGTCAGGACAGGAGAGTCGACGGCAGACAATTCAAACTCTACTTCGAGCACAATATACCTGCCTCTAGGCGCTCGCTTGAAGAGACTATCCCGATAGGCAAAGTCGCAATCGCTGCGTTCGAAATCGACCGCCTCTGCCAGATGCGTATCAAAGGCTCGAACCCGAGTAACAAACTGTTCAACCTCGACGCCATACGCCCCGATGTTTTGAATCGGTGCCGCACCAACGGTACCAGGAATTAACGCGAGATTTTCAAGGCCGTAGAGATGATTGGCTAGGGTCCACTCGACCAGATCATGCCAGTTTTCGCCCGCTGCCACCCACAGCTTATTAGCTCCTTCGCGAACAATGCCCACGAGTTTTATAATGACAATTAATCCAGGGAAATCGCGGACGAAAAGCACATTGCTGCCGCCGCCAAGCACAAGCAGCTCAAGGTGGTTATCTCGAGCAAACTCTACTGCTTCGTAGAGTTCGTGCAAATCGTTGACCTCGATAAGATAGCGAGCGCGCTGTTGCACTCCAAACGTCGTGTGACCCTCGAGGGGCGCATTTTCTAAAAGCTTTGCTAAGCGCATAGCGCTCATTGCAAAAACGCTCGCACAGCGGCGAGATCTTCAGGGGTATCGACGCCCGGTGGGATACGGACGGGCGCGACCGACACATGAATCGGCACACCGTTATACAAGGCGCGCAATTGCTCCAGCCTTTCGACCGCCTCAATCGCCGCTACCGGCCAAGTAACAAATTGACGCAGCACGCCTACTCGATAAGCATAGATTCCAATATGACGATAGCATTCAGCAGGGCACGATACGCTTGCAGGAATGGGTGCGCGGCTGAAATACAGAGCCCGACCAGTCTTGTCCATAACAACCTTAACCGAACTGGATTCGCTGTACTCCCGTTCGTCTTCAATTGGCTCACACAGCGTCGCTATACCAAAGCCGGTGTTGAGGTTCAGGCATTCGGCCACCTGATTGATTGCTTCGGGGGGTATGAGCGGCTCATCTGCTTGTACATTGATTACGCTCTCTGAGTCATCTAGTCCGAGTGCATCCACTACCTCACAGATGCGGTCGCTGCCAGACTGATGGGTCGCCGCGGTCATTAAGACGTTTGCGCCAAAGGCTTTCGCGGCCTCTAGAATACGGTTATCGTCGGTCGCAATCACTACCCGTGTCGCCCCACTCAGCAATGCACGTTCCCACGTATGCTGCAGCATAGGCTTGCCAGCAATATCAAGCAGCGGCTTACCCGGCAATCGTGTTGAGGCATAGCGAGCGGGTATAACGACAGAAAAACTCATCGGT
>LICD01000042.1 GCA_001438145.1 OM182 bacterium BACL3 MAG-120619-bin3
CTCGCAGGCGTACTTGTCTCGAGTGATCTTGGTATCTTCAGCGGAAACGGATTGGCAGAAGGCATGACAATAGGCTCACAGCTGTTTGTTCAAGCTTTCGGCATAGTCGTCGTGGCGCTGTTTACCTTCGTCTTAACCTTCGGGCTTCTCAAACTAGTGAGCGCCCTTACCGGTGGCATTCGTGTGTCTGCCGAAGAAGAGCAGATTGGCCTCGATATTGTCGACCACGATGAGAAGGGCTACTCAATGTAAATCCGTGTCACCTTAAGGTGTCATCCTAACGTGTCACTTTAACCTGTCACTTTAAAAAGCCCCGAGGATAGACTCCAGCGGGGCTTTTTTTTGCCTAGGGATTCTTGCTCCATGCTTAGTCGATTTTCTAGCAGGACGATTGACGTATCCGAACTAATCGCTCTTGCGGAGTGTTGTTATTGCATAGACCAATTTATTGCCTTCGAGGTCTTCAAAATGAGTCGCTACTAGGCAAGTCGAGCGACCGTCTTTAATCAATTCGCCGCGTAATCTAAAGCGTGGGCCTAAAACCGGAGCGAAATAATCAATACGCATATTGACAGTCGCAGACCACTTAAATTGCTGCTGAGAATCGAATAACGTCCGCACGGTCCAGATAGACATCATGTCGACATAGGTACCGGTGAATCCGCCGAAGAGTTGATCTCGCGGATTAAGGAGATGGCTGGGAAGATGCGCCTCGACCTCAATCAACCCGCGTTCTTCGCGCAGAATTGACCATTCGCGCGATTCAAGTAAGTCGCCTGCATTGTGTCCTGGCTTTAAAAATATCGGTCTGTCGTCGTTCGCGTCAGTCATCTAGTTATCCTGTTCTCTGTTCTTTTTATTGTGCTTACTCTGCTATTCGCTTCGATTTCTTACCCTTTAAACTGCGACTCAACTAATTTGCGCGCGCATCGAGAAGGAAAAAAATCCGGTTGATCGCACGGGGATCGACACCCGGTGCTCGAATCTGTGCAAAGTTACCCGAATGATTGGTCATGTCTAACGTCTCAGCAGCCGTCGCTGCATCGATGCCCGCAGCATGCATATCGCTCGCCTTTACCCAGAGGTCTCGAAGGTAGGCTTGAAAATCATGAATGGGCTTACGTGTCCTCATCACGGGCCCGTGGCCAGGCAGCCATAGTTCGAAATCCAGTTCTTTGAGGCCATCGAGAGTCGCAGGCCACTCGTCGACATGTCCATCTCCCATGTAAGCCACGCCCGGGAGCATCATGTCTCCGGTAAATACGATCTTTTCATCCGGCAACCAAACCAACACATCGCCCCCGGTATGAGCGCGTCCAAAGTGGCGTAATTGAATTTCGCGGCTGCCCCCTTCGAGGGTTTGAAACAGCGTCATTTTTTTATCGAGAGTGATATTGGGTGGCGTAGGCACGATTTCTTTGATCGCTTCCATATAGTCGCGCTGCACTTTCGCTTGTTGTAATAGTTGCTCACGGCGCTCACCGCTCGACGCATCTGCAGCTTGCCGCTCTAAACTGCGCACGGTGCCCGGCACAGGATCGGAGAAACTCTTAAAAGTGATTTCTTCTAGAACATTGCCAGCTTCGCCATTGAGTTTCATGCGGGTGTATTCGTGGCCGATGATTTCCACCCCTGGCGGAAAGCTTTGGTTACCGTGCGCATGATCGAAATGATAATGACTGTTAACGAGATAGCGGACCGGCTTGTCTGTTAACACTGACAGAGAATCTATGAGCGCCATTGATGCGGCGGCTGTCACATGAGAGTCGACCAGCAACGTGTCTTCCGAGCCCACTAGCACCAATGCGTTGCTCATCGTGTAAACGCTTCCGGTACCCGTTGCAAACCAAACCCCGTCAGCGACTTCTTCGAAGCGATGCGAGGCAGATTCGCGCACTTCACCTTGCGCCAGCGCAATGCTCGGTGCGGTAAAGGCGAGAAGCGCTGCGCTTAAAACGCCTACCACGTGCTCTTTAGAGGCCTTTTTTATTCGCCCTTTTTTACTTGTTTCTCGCATTACGTTTTCCTTCCTTTTTCGCGGCAGGCGCTCACTGTGTGTAACTTATTGCCAACTGTTTTCGTCTACAGAGCAGATCGAACTGATAACCGACCAGACGTTAGCCCATAGCCTTAGGGCTGTAAAGCAGGTCACTGCTCGCCAATTTCGATCAACTCTCGCTGCCAGTGAGATTGATCAAACCGACACCTTTTGGCGAAACTCGCAGCTTCGATGGTTTAAGTGGTACCAAAATTTTACATAAACTATTGAATTAAATTGACTTTAATTAACTGGCAAACTTTTTGCTTGGAGTCTTAATAAGAAAAAGTGCACACAACAGGTGACATAGCCGGTCACTAATCTAACACTGCAGCTAAAGGAGAGAACCCGATGCCTTTTCACACTAACCATAATATCCGACTCGCGGCCGCCTCATTGCTAGCGCTTCTGCTCTCGAGCTATTTGTTCGCTAACAATGGTCATGCCGAAGAGCTTCGAGAGATAAGCAAAGTGAATGGCGGCATTCGCATCGCTGCCAGCGAGCAAGTCGGAGAAGTGTCGTCGGTCAACGGCGGCATCGACATCGGCCGCAACGCCCGCGCGACCAGCGTCGAGACGGTGAATGGCGGCATAGAGATCGATGACGGGGCCGAGATCGACAGCGCCGAGACGGTTAACGGCGGCATTAGAGTCGACGACAATGTTATCGTACGCCGCTCGCTGGAGACCACCAATGGTGGTATTCGCGTCGGTAGCGGCAGCAAAGTTGGCGGCACCATCGAAACCGTAAACGGCAAAATCACGCTTGATAATACTCACGTGGGTGACAGCGTTATCACCACCAACGGCGATGTTTTAATTCGCAATGGCAGCGTAATAGAGGGCGATGTGGTGTTCGAGGGACGACGCCGCAGCTGGACTCGATGGTTTAACTGGGGAAATAAAACGCCCGATCTGGTGATCGATGCCGATGCCGATGCCGAAGTAAAGGGAGACATCCGCCTCTATCACGAGGTTACGCTTAAAATTGCAGAGGGCGCCCGCGTCGGAGACATCAAGCGCCATTACCGCGACTAGCCCCTCGGAATAAGCGCGACGCGCTCGGCGCGCTCGCGCAAAAGATACTTTTGCACTTTGCCCGTAGACGTTTTCTCGATAGGACCAAAGTCGACCTTTTTAGGAATCTTAAACGCCGCGAGCTCTTCGCGGCAATAAGCAACGAGCTCTTGGGCTGTCATTTCTTGGCCGTCCTTTAGCGAGACGAAAGCACACGGAACCTCTCCCCACTTCTCATCACTTGCCGCAACCACGGCTGCCTCGAGTATTTTCGGATGGCGGAATAACACTGATTCAACCTCAAGGGAGGAAATGTTCTCACCGCCAGAGATAATAATATCTTTCGAGCGATCTTTAATCTGCACATACCCATCTTCATGCCACACGGCGAGGTCGCCTGAGTGGAACCAACCGCCGGCGAACGACGCCTCTGTTGTCTTCGGGTTTTTGAGATACCCTTTCATCACCAGATTCCCGCGCATGAAAATTTCACCCATCGTCATCCCATCTTTTGGCACCGGTACAAGGGTGTCCGGATCGGCAACCATTAGCTCATCTTGCAGAGGCGCACGCACGCCTTGACGCGCCATCAACTCGGCTCGCTCATCGATATCCATGTTTGCCCAATCCGCCTGCGGCGCACTCACCACGCAAGGGCCGTAGGTTTCGGTAAGGCCATAGACATGGGTCACATTAAAACCGAGCTTTTCCATTCCGGCGATAACCGCCGCCGGAGGTGCTGCACCTGCTGTCATCGCATTAATTCCGCTAGGCAGGCCTTCATGCAAACCAGAATCGGCATTTAACATCGTGTTGAGAACAACCGGCGCGCCGCAGAAATGCGTGACTTTGTGCTGCTTTATTTGCTCGAAGATAGCGTCTGCTCGAACGTGGCGGAGGCACACGCTGGTCCCGGCGACCGCCGCGAGTGTCCAAGGAAAACACCAGCCGTTGCAGTGAAACATCGGAAGGGTCCACAAATAGACAGGTTGTGCGGTCATATTCCAGCACATCGCATTAGACAGCGCGTTTAGGTAGGCGCCGCGATGATGAAAGACAACGCCCTTCGGATCGCCTGTCGTGCCCGAAGTGTAGTTAAGCGAAATAGCCTGCCATTCATCTTCAACCTGAAAGCAGCGGTAGCCGGCGTCGCCAGTGCGCAGCAGCGCTTCGTAATCGGTCTCGCCCAAAAGCTCTCCGCCTTCGAAATAGGGGTCATCGATATCGATGACCCTAGGCTTCTCATCGAGCAATTCGAGCGCGGCACGTATCGTGTCGCTGTATTCGCGGTCGGTAAAAAGTACGCGCACTTCAGCGTGCTCGAGGATAAAAGCAATTGCCTTCGCGTCTAGCCGAACGTTAAGCGCATTGAGCACGGCGCCTACCATCGGTACACCAAAATGTGCCTCAAAGGTTTCTGGTGTATTCGCCCCCATAAACGCGACCGTGTCGCCTTCGCCAATGCCAAGTTTGCCGAGCGCCGAGGCGAGAAGACAGGCGCGCGCGTAGGTTTGAGACCACGTGTAGCGAGTAGCGCCGTGAATAATAGACGCTTGGTCCGGATAGACGCTTGCGGCTCGCTCAATAAAATTAAGCGGAGTCAGCGCAGCAAAGTTTGCCGCGTTCTTATCAAGGCCTTGTTCGTATTTATTCACGTGTGATCTCCTCGCCGTCTCTGCGGCCATTTCTTAAATAGGTGTCTGGGTTAAGGCCGGCGCTTGTTACGCTGAGCCGATCCGCCGCGCTCCCACGACTACTGGAAATCCATATCCCCCGCGGTCAGCCACCATTTGCCATAAAGTAGGCTAGCGGCTGGACCAGGATTCCAGCTGTTGCAGGGTATCTCAATGCCCAAATCGCGAACAGCCGCATTCGGCATATCCAACCTCGCAAGCCAGCCTTTGGTTAGCCATAGAAGTAAATCGCTGGGGGGTTCATTTTCACCAACCTGTGTGCAGAAAGGCTCTTCACGCGCGCCTTTTACCAGCGCTCGAGCTAGCACAGTCAGCGCGCGGGAAACTGTCGCGAGTGGCGCAACAATATCCATAAGCAGCCACGCATCTGCGCTGCGCTTAATCACACACAAGGCCATTGCCCTACCGGCCGAATCACGCAGCCAACGCAGCGAATAACGCGCGCGATGCGGATGCTGCAAATAACGATAGCTAATGTATTCCCAATCTCTAACGCCGATGATGCCATTCTCAAAATCAACCTGCATTTCCTGCCAGAGCGCGCCTAATTCATCGCGTTGCGCTGAGTCTGCGGCATCGAAATCGGCCAGTGTCCATGCCGCCTCCACCGCGCTGCCTGGCTCAGTTATCCCACTCACCCTGACTTCGACGAAGTCGTCGGTTTTCTCGTAGAGACCGAGACGGATAGCGAGCCTCATTGTTTTTTTATTCGGAAAACCAAAGCCCAATAGATGATCGACAGTATTGCCAATTTCGCGCTCGAGGAATGTCGCGGCAACCTTGAAAAAGAGACTGCCGCGACCGTACCGGGTTCTCTCCTCAGGCATAACCATGACATCGCATGGCTGTATCGCTAAAGCTGGGCGCCCAAAATAGCAAATATCGCGCGGCGCTCCGCCGTAATGTGCGACGAGATCGCCTTCGGCGTTCGCTCTCGCCACAACACAGCGTCCAGCGCCTAGTTCGTATTTCCAGTGCCAGACCTCTGCATCGAACGCGTGGCCGAAACTGCGTTCGAAAAGATCAGCAACAGCCGCTGGTTGAAAACTGGCTCTGTCACCATATTCTGCAGCAGCGTATTCGCTATCTGACTCGGCAGGTGCCAGTCCCTTGGTAAAGGTGTAAAGCTTGAACACGCGCTTGCCCGAAGCAAGCTCCTGCGCTGCTCTGTCGAGTTCGTCTCGCACCAGCGTTAGGGTTTCATTCTCATTGCCGAAAGCATTCAGCTGCGCTTGCTTTGCAAATAGCTCGATTGAGCGCAACGCACTCTGGGTATGGTCCTCTGCAACAGCAATCGAATAATTAAGCCGCTCGGCAAGTTGGATTAACGAGCTTAGGTTCGGCAATGGCGAATGCTCGACGGCACTGTCGTCATTCAAAAATTCACCGAAGACAATCAACAGCCCTCCCGGCTTAAGAAGCCGGCGCGCGCGTGAGAAAACGCCCAATTGATCGATGCTACGGTAACTGCCCTCAACTAGGAGGCAATCCATTTTCTCGCTAACAGCCGAGGCTTCGATGTTTGCGGCCGACGCTGTGGGAGTCTCGCCCACAACCCCGACCGCGATAATTTCGATCGGCGCGGGGTTTTCATGGGCATGTTGTGCCTGCTTCATCTCACTGGCAAAGCTCGCAAGACTCGCGCCATCGATGCCAATACGAAATTCTCCCGCAACGGCTTCGTGGGCAAGCTGCGCGCAAACGAGCTCGACAAGTCTGTGGGTGAAAGCCGCCTGCGCGTCGCTCAGCGACTGAGTGCCGTTTGCGAACAGACCGTAATGGTATTTCCCTTTGAACGATTCGGTGCTGCCTAACACGGCGGCGATCGCGCCCCGTTTCGCCTCTTCACGCGAGTGCGCGTCTGCGGAGTGATAGCTAGATGGGCGGCGGCGCAAAACGAATTGCTGGGGAGCTGAGGCCTGAGATTGGTGGTCGGTCATAGCGTGTAATCGATTATCGCGGCGGCGGTGCGGGCATTGGATGTCAGTGTACGTATTTGTCGCCTCCTCCACGAGCCAGACCCATTTAGGTGTGGTTCGAGGTGAGAGCGCTCAGGGTGTTAGTAACGATGTCGCCCTCAATATAGCGCGCGAGGACTTCATTGCCTAGGTTCACACTCGCTAAACGCGCAGCCTAACTTAGGCTAGAATGACTGCGCGCAGGCCGTTCGCGCGCCAGTTCTTAGAAACCTAGCTTAGGATCAGCGACATGACAGCGAAACATAAGCAGCAATCTAGCCTGCTCGCACTCATAGCCCCTCTCGAAGACAGCGAAGCCTCACCTAATCGCATCGCACTTCAGCGCTTGCTTCAGCTGCGCGCGTTTGTGACGGTTATTGGTTTGCTAGGCTTGGCTATCCTGCTTCCATTCAGCAGCATAGAGGTTCCGCCAAGCGCGATAATAGGACTACTGATCGGCGTCGCTGCGAGCCTCGTTATCGGTTTTTGGCGACTCCGCTCAGCGGTATCACTCCTCCCGCTTGAGCTGTTAGGCCATCTTCTCGCAGACGTGGTTTTACTTATTCTGCTCCTAACTCAAACCGGTGGCATCAGCAATCCACTTATCTCTTATCTGCTCGTGCTGCTCGCAGTCAGCGCGACCATTCTTCCTCGCTTGATGGTACTGAGCTTTGCCGCTGGCAGCATTGCTATCTACACGTTCTTCTTGCTGATCGACCTGAGTTCTGGCCAGCAAATGTCGATGGGCGCCGAGGGTCAGGCGATGACCTTCCAGCTTCACCTTGTGGGAATGTGGGTAATATTTGTGGTGAGCGCCGCCTTGATTACAGCCTTTGTCACGCGTATGGCAGAAGGCATTCGAGCGCGCGAGATCAACCTTGCGCACGCCCGCGAAGAGGCGCTGCGCAGCGAACAGCTCATTGCTATTGGCACGCTCGCGGCGGGGACCGCGCACGCATTGGGCACACCGCTGTCGACTATGGCCGTGCTGCTAGGCGAACTCGATTCGATAGCGACGGAGAATTTAGCCGCACCTGAGGTCAAGGAAGACATCAGTGTTTTGCGGCAGCAGGTCACGCGCTGTCGCAACTCGCTTACACAGCTCACTCGCTACTATCATAAGGACGAGGGCGGTGGCTCGAGCAAGAGTTTGATTGCAGATTTTATCGAAGATATTCGCGAGTACTTGATCAATATTCATCCTACTTCTAACATTAGATTCGAATTACAAGACACTGATAAAAAACAACTAACCTCAGACCCCAGCATTAAGCATGCGGTAATCAACATTATCGAAAACGGAATAAAAGCAGCGCGAACCGAGGTTCGTGTGAGCGCGAAAATACTTGCCTCAAACGCATCTGGCAACCGCGGCCAAGAGCTTATTGAGCTGATCATTACCGACGACGGCCCGGGCATTCCCGACGAGGTTATGGAGAATCTCGGCGAGCCTTTTATCTCCCTAAGAAACCAAGGCATGGGACTCGGCATTTACCTCGCCAATGCCTCGATCCAGCGGCTCGGCGGAACAATCGAGATGAGCAATGTCACAGGTGGCGCGCGCACCCGCATCACACTGCCCATTGAGCCTTTCCCGCTTACAGACTCCGCAGTGCGAGGATCTACCCGATGACACCTTCGCTCTTGCTCGTCGAAGACGACGAGGTGTTTGCTCGCGCTATCACTCGCGCGCTCGGCCTGCGCGGCTACGCGGTAGTCCATGCAACGAACGCTGATACCGCGAGTCACGTAATCAATCAGACAAACTTCGATTTCTCTATTCTCGACCTTAATTTGGGCGGTCATACCTCGCTCTCATTGATCCAGCCGCTGCGCTCTTCTAACCCCGGGATGCGCATACTTATACTGACAGGCTATGCGAGCATAGCGACGGCGGTAGAGGCCATTAAATTGGGCGCCGACGATTACCTCGCCAAGCCGGCCGATACCGGCGACATCCTCAATGCCTTGCTCGAAGAGGGCCATGAGGCGTCGCCGACATCTGCGTTGACGACAGAATCAGCGCTCGAACCTATGTCAGTGAGACGGCTCGAGTGGGAACATATCCAAAAGGTTTTGGCTGAAAACGAGGGCAATATCTCGGAAACTGCACGGCAACTAAAAATGCATCGCCGCACCCTGCAGCGCAAGCTGCAGAAGAGGCCTGTCGCCAGCTAATGTATCCCGACGACAGGATGTGAAAACCGGCTTACCTTAGCGACGACCCAATGGCGTCGACATGAGATGTCGACCACCGTCGACGATGAGTGTTTCGCCCGTGACCACTTGCGGCCCCGTCACAAAGTGCAATATCGCCTCGGCTACGGTATCGGGACAAGCTGTCACACCCAACGGCGCATCCCGCCGATTCGCGTCTCTAACCGCCTCGTATTGTGTGTCGCCCAATCCCTCGCGCAGCCAATCGCCCTCGATAAAGCCCGGGCAAACGGCGTTCATGCGTATTTTAGGGCCTAGAACGCGAGCAAGTGACATCGTCATCGTGACCATCGCTCCCTTCGACGCCGCATAAGCAATGCTGCTGCCGATCCCTGTCACAGCTGCCGTAGACGCAATATTAACAACGGCGCCTCCTTCGTCATTTGCCTCCATGGCCGCGCGAGCGGCGCGGGTCATCTGATAGCAGCCAATCACATTAACCCCGTAGATACGCTGAAAATCCTCGGCGTCCAGACCATCGAGGTTATTGTGGTCGACAAATTTGGTGGTACCAGCATTGTTAACAAGAATATCAACGCGACCCCATTTATCCATCGCAGCTTTTACCATCGCCACGCAATCGGTGTCGTTAGCGACACTTCCGCCGAAGCAAACCGTTTCGACTCCCAGCTCCTCGCACTCTTTCGCGACCTGCTCTGCCCCCGCAGAGTTAGCGTTGTAATTAACAACAACATGACAGCCAAGGCTGGCGAAGAGGCGCGCTGTTGCCGCTCCAACGCCACTGCTAGACCCTGTAATAATTGCTACTTTGTTGGATAAATCTTTCATTCTTATCACCTCTTTTTTGGCGCATTTTACGCAGGCGCTCTAGCTGCGAAATCACCTGAGCGAAATTAGCATGCCTGACACGCTTTGCCGAGCCACAATCCCCTGTTTTTGATTGCTTTTAAGCGTTGCAATACCAACCGATAGGGTTACAATACGTAACACTTTGCCTAGGCAAACCGTCCCAACTTTGGCCTAATTAATGTGATACTGCAGCGCAGCGCACATTTTCGTCCTGTGTTCTATCAAGGAGTTCATCTAGCTTTCACAGCGAGTCGTAGTAAGTGGCCAAGGCGATGTTTAAAACGATAGCAACGAGGCCTGCGACGAGATGACAAGATCAATAATTTAGCAATCGGAGGCTGAATTGAAAAAGCAGCAACTAGTCGCAATCGTAATTTTTATCGCTGTTGTCGCCTGGATGCTTATTCCGCGCGAAGGCATCAGTACTGCCGGCGAAGCAAAGCCCGATGTCGTGGTTACTGCAGCCCCCGAGGGCAGTAATGCCGGCGAAGGCCTTGAAACACCTCTCGTGCGCACGCTGGCGGTAAGCGAGGAAGACTACACGCAGCAGATTCGAATCCGTGGCCGAACACAGGCGTTCCGCCATGTGATGGTTAGGGCTGAGGAGCCGGGCAAATTAATCAGCGAGCCTGTCGCTCGTGGCGCACGCGTCTCTCAGGGTGATGTTCTCTGCGAACTTGCAATCGACGCCCGCGACGCCAACCTAAGCGAATCACTAAGCCGTCTCGAGCAAACGCAGTTCGAATACAAAGCGTCGCTGGATCTGCAAAAGCGCGGTCTGCAATCAGAGGTGATCGTCGCGCAGCAAAAGGCTGCCGTATCAGCTGCCGAAGCCGCGGTGAGTCGTGCCGAACTTGCACTCGCGCGCACAAAAATTCTCGCGCCTTTTGACGGTGTGGTCGAAACGCGATCAGTCGAATTAGGCGACCTGCTCAATGTTGGCGCAGTCTGCGCCTCCGTGCTCGACGACAGTCCTATGCTCTTGGTTGGACTTGTACCTGAGCAAAATATCACTGCCCTCGAAGTAGGATCACTGGTCGAAGCCGAACTCGGCACCGGCATGCGCATTAGCGGACATGTTACCTACCTCGCTCGCGCTGCAGACACTAGCTCGCGCAGCTATCGCATCGAAGTCGAAGTCGATAACAGCAACACGAGTATTCGCGAAGGTATTACAGCCGAGCTCTTGGTTGATGCACAGGATTTGCGTGCTCACCAAATTCCCTCGTCGGCCCTCACACTCGACGACACCGGTGAGATTGGCGTGAAGATTCTCGATCGCAATAATGTTGTGCAGTTTCAGCGCGTCAATATTATTGGCGACAGCAGCAATCGCTTGAATCCCGGTGTTTGGGTAACCGGACTCAGCGGCAGTACGACGCTTGTCACGATAGGCCAAGAAATCGTTTTCCCTGGCCAGCGCGTCGACAGCACAACGACGTTTTAGCGAAAAACCGATAAAGAGTACCAACACCTTAGCACTGAACTCTGGGCGGACTAGATGAAAAATTATATCGACACGGCTGTATCGCGCTCGCGCACGACGCTGAGCATCTTTGTGGCGATCATGCTTACCGGCTTCGGCTCGTATCTCTCGATTCCCGTCGAGTTAAATCCTGACGTCGAAGTACCGATAATCATCACCACGATTATTCACGAGGGGATCTCGCCCGAAGATGCTGAGAGGCTGCTCGCGAAACCGACCGAGATAGAGCTCAAGTCGCTCGACGGCATTACACAGATCAGTTCGTTCTCGAGCGAGAACGCGGCGACGATTATTACCGAATTCGATATCTCTTTCGAATCCAAGACAGCCCTGAGCGATGTTCGTGAAGCGGTGAACAGAGCGAAGGCGAGATTCCCAGCCAACACCGAAGAGCCCCTCATGCAGGAGGTCTCTGCTGCTGGCTTGCCCGTTGTACAAATCGCGATCGGTGGGCAAGGCGTGCCCGAACGCGTCCTACTGCGAGTGGCCGAGCAACTGCAGCGCGAAATCGAAATCTTACCGCAGATTCTCGAAGCGGTAATGGTCGGTAATCGCGAAGAACTCCTCGAAGCTGAGATCGATCCGGGGAAACTTGAAACCTACGGCATTCCGAACAGTGCGATAGTCAGCACGGTCATGAATAACAACCGCCTAATCCCAGCGGGCCAAGTCGACACCGGTCAGGGCAGCTTCTCTGTCAAGGTGCCAGGGCTCATCGAAAATGCCGAAGACCTGTTCAATTTACCCTTAGCGTCAACCGATCTAGGCGTACTCACTGTCGCCGACATAGCCAAGGTGCGCCGCACATTTAAAGATGCCACCCGCTACTCCTACTCCAACGGGTCTGCGTCTATTTCGCTTAACGTCAACAAGCGTAAGGGCGCCAACCTTGTCGAGTCTATGGAACAGATCGACGCAGTCGTCGAGCGTATCCGCCCCACCCTGCCACCTTCAGTCACTTTGTCTTATATCAACAACACTGCGCCGCTCGTGTTAGAGCAGAACCTAGGCCTGCAGGGCAACATGGCCACCGCCATGGTGCTTGTTCTGATCGTTGTTATCGCCTCGGTCGGCGTGCGCTCGGGTCTTATCGTCACGCTCGCCGTGCCGTTCTCATTCTTCTTCGCATTTATCATCATCAGCCTCCTCGGATTCACCTATAACTTTATGGTGATCTTTGGTTTGCTGCTCGGACTCGGCATGCTCATCGATGGTGCCATCGTAATGGTCGAACACGCCGACAGAAAAATGGCAGAGGGTCTCAACAGCTTAGAGGCCTATAGAGCGGCAGTAGATCGCATGTTTTGGCCAATCATGGCATCGACTGCAACGACACTGGCGGCATTCCTACCGATTATGTTCTGGCCCGGCGTCTCAGGCCAGTTCATGAGCTACTTGCCAATCACTGTTTTCGCCGTGCTAATCGGATCGTTGTTTTACGCACTTCTCTTCGCACCGACTATCGGCGCGCTGATAGGCCAGGGTTCGGCCGCTGCCAAGGCGTTTGCCAAAGGCGGCAATGACGATGGCCGCGTAGTCGCTACAGGTATTACTCGGCTCTATGAGAAGTCACTTAAGGTCGCGGTGAAACTCCCTATCACTGTTTTCCTCCTCAGCATCGTCACGCTCGTCACCATCGTTTGGGCATATGGCCGCTACGGAAAGGGCGTTGAGTTTTTCACCGGCGTCGAGCCAAGTCAGACACAAATTCAAGTTTTTGCGCGCGGCAACTATTCGCCTGCCGAGCTGCGCGATGTCATGCTTAGCGTACAAGAACGCATCTACGAGGTTGGCTATTTCAAAGGTATCGTCATGCAGTCTGGCACGGGACAGCAGCTTGGCGGCGACCAGCAAACAGCACCCGACCTGATCGGCTATATATTCGTCGAAATGGTTGATCGCCGCGAACGCGAGCTAGACGGCTTCGAAGTCGAAAACCGTTACCGTCAAGCTATCGCCAACTTGCCCGGCGCACGAGCGGAAGTAGTTTCTCTCGAGCAGGGCCCGCCCGTGGGCAAAGAGATTCAGATCGAACTGTCGGGAGAGGAGCTGGAGCCTCTCTTCGCCGAAGCTGCGCGCATTCGCAATTTTCTGGAAAACGACATGACTGGGCTTATCGATATCGATGACACGGCACCGGTGCCCGGCATCGAATGGGAGATCGAAGTCGACCGCGCACGCGCTGCAATGATGGGCGCAAGCATGGCAGAAATCGGCACCGCGATTCAGCTCATGACAAACGGCGTGTTTATGGGTGATTACCGCCCTAACGACAGCGAAGAAGAAGTCGACATTCGCATTCGCTACCCAGCCGAATACCGTGGTATCGAGCAGATGGATACGATTCGTATCGCAACCGCCAATGGGCCTGTTCCGATAAGCAGTTTCGTCACTCGGGTCGCCAAACCCGCGGTGAGCAGCATCCAACGAGTCGATGGTGCGCGCGTTGTTTATGTCCGTGCAAACCCTGCTCCGGGCATCGTTGCCAGCAACAAGCTTATTGAAATAGACGCCTGGCTCGAAGAGAACCCTCCTCAGCGCGGTGTAACTGCAGTATTCCGCGGCGCTAACGAAGAGCAAGCCAATTCGGCAGCCTTCCTAGGTAAAGCGTTCAGCCTGG
>LICD01000043.1 GCA_001438145.1 OM182 bacterium BACL3 MAG-120619-bin3
ATCGCTCGCAAGGTCGATCGCGCCAATGAGCGCTGTCATGACCGCATCGATTATGTGTTCGGGGACCTGTTCGCCAGCGTTATCATGCGCCAACTCGCTCGTCATCAAGTGACCCACATTACGATTAAACAGCAGGCTACGCCCTCGAAGCATGATCGGCGCGCCGTTAGGATCGAGGAATTCTCGATCTTGATTGAGGCTACGCGTCAGTGTTGCCCCGCCTTTGGCGAAGCTCGCGCTGAGCGTGTTAGTCATTAGGCCGAGCCAATTTTTGTAGACGTCGATTTTGTCTTCGGCATCAACAGCTGCCACCGAGTCTTCGCAGTCCATGATAGTCGTCAGTGCTGCTTCGAGGATAATGTCATCTATACCCGCGGCGTCTTCGCTGCCGATATTGCCGCCTCTGTTTATGACGCACTCGATATGCAGGCCATGATGTTTGAACAAAACCGAACTTGGCGCATCAGAATCGCCTAGGTAGCCTGCGAATTGAGTCGCATCTCTTAAGCGCGTTTGGTGTCCATCTTCCAATTCAATTACAAGGCCATCATTGATGCTATAGCTCACCGCCTCTGCGTGCGAAGCTGATGCCAAAGGCACTGCTGAATCCAAAAATGCACGCGCATAGGCGATGACTTTGTTACCGCGAACGGAGTCGTAGCCCGGCTGTCGAGGCTGGCCGGGTTCGTCGACAATGATATCGCTGCCGTAGAGGGCATCGTAAAGACTGCCCCAGCGCGCATTGGCCGCATTGAGTGCAAAACGAGCGTTTTTTAACGGGACAACTAATTGCGGACCCGAGAGTGTGGCAATTTCTGCATCGACCTTGTCGGTGTTGATTACGAAATCGGGTATTTGAGGCAGAAGGTAGCCTATAGAGAGTAAAAACTGCTCATAGTCTGTCTGACTGAACGACGGATTGGCATCGTGCCAGTGGTCTATCTGTGTCTGCAGATCTAGCCTGTCGGCAAGTAAGTCTCGCGTACTTGAAGAAAATTCATTTATCAGATCATCAAACCCTTTCCAAAACGCAGCCGGGTCAAGCGAAGTGAGGGGAAGAATGGCGTCATCGATAAAGCGTGTGAGGTTCGGGTGAAACATCTAGAAAGCCTTTCACAGAGGATCATTAGTAGAAGATAGCGTATTCCGCAGATTGCCGCATGCACAGGGCAAAAAAAAGCGCTCGCCTAGTGGTGAGCTAGAGCGAGCGCCAATGCCTTACGTTGGTTTAACCGAACTGATTCATCGTATTGTCTTTGCCGCCGGCCTTGAGCGCCGCTTCACCGGAGAAATAGCTCTTGTGGTCGTCGCCCATATTCGAGCCAGCCATATCTTGGTGTTTAACACACGCGAGCTGTTCGCGAATTTCTCGGCGCTGCACGCCAGCGACGTAGGCGAGCATGCCCTCATCCCCAAAGTAGCCTTTCGCAAGATTGTCTGTGCTCAGCGCTGCTGTGTGATAGGTCGGCAGAGTAATCAAATGATGGAACACTCCCGCTTCGCGCGCCGCGTCACGTTGGAAGCTGCGAACCCGATCGTCTGCTGCCTGTGCTAATTCACTTTCATCATAGCTGGCCGCCATTAAATTGGCGCGCTCGTAGTTGCTAAGATCGCGACCCTCTGTTTCCCAAGCATCGAAAACCTGCTGACGGAAGTTCAGCGTCCAGTTGAACGAAGGGCTGTTGTTGTATACAAGCTTCGCTGTTGGCACTCGCTCGCGTATGCGGCTTACCATGCCGCCAATCTGCGCAACGCTCGGCGTCGACGTTTCTATCCAGAGCAGATCGGCGCCATTTTCTAGCGAGGTGATGCAGTCTAATACACAGCGGTCTTCGCCAGTGCCATCACGGAATTTAAATAGGCCGTTAGGTAGCGTGGTTGTTCGTTGAAGTTTGCCTGCCTGAAAAAAAAAAGTTCCAGAAATCTGTTGTATTGATCGCCTAGATCACCGTCTTCGGTGGTGGTAGCGATCTTCTGCGTGAGACCCGCGCCCAATGAATCTGTGCGTGCCACGATAACGCCGTCTTCGACACCTAGCTCTAAAAATGCGTAGCGAACCGCGCGGATCTTCGCAAGAAATTCTTCGTGAGGCACGGTAACTTTGCCGTCTTGGTGACCACACTGCTTTGCATCCGATACTTGATTTTCAAGCTGGATGGCACAGGCGCCTGCCTCGATCATGCGCTTTGCCAGAAGGTATGTCGCCTCTTCGTTACCGAAGCCTGCGTCGATGTCGGCGATAATAGGCACGACGTGGGTTTGATAGTTATTCACTTCGTTTTGAATACGCTGCGCTGCCACTGAATCCCCAGCTTCGCGTGCGTCGTCTAGCTGACCGAACAGATGGCCGAGCTCGCGTGCATCCGCTTGGCGCAAGAACGTGTAGATCTCTTCGATGAGATCGGACACTGAGGTTTTTTCATGCATCGACTGATCTGGAAGCGGGCCGAATTCCGAGCGGAGCGCGGCAACCATCCAGCCAGAGAGGTAGATGTAACGTTTATCGGTGGTACCGTGGTGTTTTTTGACAGCTATCATCTTTTGCTGAGCGATAAACCCATGCCAGCATCCCAAAGACTGTGTGTAGTCAGCGCTGTCTTGATCATAATCATGCATGTCTTTGCGCATGATGGCTGCGGTATAACGAGCAATGTCGAGGCCTGTCTTAAACTGATTTTGAGCGCGCATACGGGCGGCATACTCGGGGTTAATAGCGGCCCAAGGTTGTCCGGCTGCTTGCTTTAAATCTTTCAGGCGTGCGATATCGTCGTTATAAACAGTCATAGTGTTTTCCATCGTAGTCGGTGTTCTTATTTAATCGTTGATAGCCGACGGCGCGTGTGCGCAGCCGGCCTAAAAAATGCCAGAGGGCTTTGCCTCTAGGCGAAGTGCAGCTCGATCTGGTGGCCTTGAGAGGCTAACGAAATCAGTGACGGGCATTCGCGGTCGCCACCGAATTCGATGAGGCTGCTCGGATTAGAAAGACCAACGCAGCGGCCCGAGCTCAAATGAGCGATAAGGCGATCGAAGTAGACGCGGTATTGTGCGACGTCGTGATGCGAGCCTTCCTTAAGCGGGAAATAGACATCAAGGAAATCCTGATAGCGATTGTTCGACTCGGGAGTCGCTGTCGCTGCGTCAAAAGATTCTGATAAATTCGCGTGTCGTAAGTTGCTCATCGCTTGCCCCATTGAGGTAGTCTGCTTTCACAATGTGCGATCGAGTAATCGATCGTTTTGTTTGTCGGTCTTTCATGAGTGGTGCTCTGTCGAGAGGTCTTATCTCGAGTTCGGGATGGAGTGTAGTGTAATTATTTTGTGAATTTGACAATAAAAATTTCACACTGTAAATTTTACAAAAGTTATGTAAATTAATCAGGCGGATAAATCGCTTCGTCAAGGGGATAGGATCGGATGAAAGCTGCTACTCAATCGCTTGTACGCAAGGCGCATTTTCTCGGTGCTAAGATTAAAAAATTGCGTAAAGACAATGGCTTAACGTTGGATGACCTGTCTGTTCGCTGCGTTCAGCGTGATGCTGAATCTGCGCCCTCTGTGTCGTATCTCTCTATGATAGAGAACGGCAAACGTGTGCCTTCAGAGGACATGCTCGACGTAATCGCCAGCGTCTTCGAGAAGGACCTCGCCTGGTTCTACGACGAAAAAATAGATCACGACGCGGTGACCACGCCTAAAAAGAGGGCGGGTGGCATCGCAGGTGTTGCGCTAGAGCCAAGCTTTTTGTTCTCTAAAGATCACTTACAGATCGCGATTCCCGAACTGCTTTCACAGGGCGGTATCAGTGGCAGGCAATTTGGCCATTTGCTTATTCGTGCTCACCAAGAACATCATCAGAATCGGTTTCCCGATCTTGAAAAAGCGGCGGAAGAAATTGGTCAGAAGCGAATGCCACTGAGCGTGGAAGACCTGCTAGATATCTGCAAAAACCTAGGGTTGACAATCAAATGGTTCGATCGAGCGCCCGACATTATCGCAGACCCCGACGACACCGGCTTTAAGACTCTGATGCGCTCATTTTTCGAGCCCCCCGGCACGCTCTACATAAACAAAAGCCTCAAAGACCGCCCTGCAAGATTGAAATACGATCTTGCAACTCATATCGGGCATACAGTGCTGCACGGCCGCGATGGACTGCGCAGCGTGTCTGCGGTTGGCGGCAACACGTTTGATGCTAAGTCTTGGAGTAGCCAATCACAAACTGTCGACTCAAAAGACATTTTGCATGCATGGCGTGATTTCGAATGCAGTTTTTTTGCGGGCGCTTTGCTCTGCCCCAAGGTGCCGAGCCGGCAGTTCCTCTCGCGCAACGCCTACTCGCTACAAAGTGCAAAGCTCCTCGATGTCACCACCGCCGTTCTCATGCGCAGGATGACGGCAGTTTCGCCTTATCCCCACTGGCACTATTTTGACGCGTATCCGCCTGGCAAACTGCGAGCGGTCTATCGTGGCAACGGGATTCCTCTGCCTTGGGGGAATTTGAAGATGATGAATGATCCGTGCCAAAACTGGTCGGTGTTCAATATGCTCGGAAGCAAGTCGGATCAGCCAGCTGCGCAAATTTCTGTGCTTAAGAATGGGGAGGATGCCCGCCTTTACTGTTGCGAGTCGATTCGGGTTAAGGATGCAGCGGGCAATTTTCACGTCGTCTGTGCAGGAATCGACATGGGGCCTGCGCTCGAGTCTCAGGGAGTCGCTGCCGATGACGTTATCGCTGAAATTTTCGACGCCTGCCAAGCCGGCGGAGGCTCCGCCGCCGTTCCGGCAAGGGCGGCCAAGTTAATCCGAAGCATAGCTAATATTCTTAATATTGAATGGGTAGGGCGGGGCCTCGAGCGCGAGGCCAACATAATCTGCCCACGCAGTGCGAACTGCCCTCGTGACCCTTGCTGCGTCTCAAAGCCCAAAAAAGTCAGGCCTTTCACCGAAGACATTCGCAGCGCAATTATCAACGCGAGCTAAGCTAAGTTATAGGACCTGCGGCAGTTCCCTCTTCGCACCGTTTCGCTATATAGTGGAGTGACAAATTAAAAGAAAATAAGGGACTAAATCATGAGCATGGCTAAAACAGTTGGACGCGTAATAGGAGCAGTTGTAGTGGTTGCCATCGTAGGGTGGGCGTCTACAGCACCGTATTTGAGCAACCAAGGCCTCGGCCGACTGCCAGGTATTATTATGGGCGGCACAGCAACCGAGCCACTTGCAGACTTCGGCGTCCTCAATGGCCAGGTCCAAGGTCCGCTAATGATGAAGTTCACCGGATTTCCTCCTTTCGTCAATTATCTGTCGTGGGTAGGTGAGGGTAATGGCGTTATTACTGCAACAAGGCCAGACGGCGGGCTGTGGGCTAAGCGCGCCCGAGAAGACGGTGGTGATGGCTGGCTGCGGATTGGCGACTCAACATTCGCGATGCGTACAAACGAAATCACTGACCCTATCGAGCGCCTCCGCATGATGGAAAGATGGGCTTCGAAAGCAGGCAGAACGCTCGACGAGCCGCTTTATGAAGGCTCTGAGCCACTGCGCGAGTGGGAAGTCTTTTTTTGGACTCCTCGTTAATCGAGTAGCAGGCCACACCAACCTGCAGTCAATCTTGCCGAGGAAATCGAGTCATGAGAACAAAAAGAGTGTCGAAGGCATTTGTTGCCTCGCTTAGCACCGCATTTACCTTAACCCTACTTTTCGCGCACACCGCGAATGCGCAAACGGGAACCAGTGTTGATCGGGGTGACTGGCCTGTGTATCACGGTGGAGAATTCTCGCAAAGGTATTCGCCACTCGATCAAATCAATGCCGAAAACGTGGGTTCTTTGGAAATCGCTTGGCGTTTTGCCACACCCAATTTTGGTCCTTCAACAGACTTTAATAATCCCTCTACACCCCTAGAAATAGACGGTGTGCTCTACGTAAATGCAGGCAGCACGCGCAATGTCGCAGCCCTCGATGCGACCACCGGTCAGGTATTATGGCTCTGGCGTCCGCAGGAAGGGAGCCGTTATGACGAGGCGCCGCGCAAAGGCGCTGGCCGCGGTGTCGCTTTTTACAGCAATAATGGGAAAACACGAGTCATTGATGTAACGCCTGGTTATCAATTGGTTTCACTCGATGCGAAGACTGGGTTGCTTGATCCGACATTCGGCGAAAAAGGTGTTGTGGATCTATTCGTGGGACTGCGCAATGCAGATGATCCTCGTTTCGCCCATCCCGACATCGGCCTCTCGGCACCGCCCTTTGTGATGAACGATGTCATCGTCGTGGGTGCAGCGCATCGCACAGGCGGTAGGCCGCGGGCAAAATCGAACGTGAAGGGTGATATTCGCGGCTTTGACGTGCATACAGGCGAGCTACTTTGGACCTTTCATACCATTCCGGAGCGAGGGGAGGTGGGTTACGAGACGTGGCTTGACGAAGGGATCGAATTCACCGGCAACTCCGGCGTCTGGGCGCCAATTTCTGGCGATCCCGAACTCGGCCTTATCTATCTGCCAGTCGAAGATCCCACCGGCGATTATTATGGTGGCGATCGCCCCGGTGCGAATCTTTTCTCGAGCAGCCTGGTCGCTGTAGACGTCAAAACCGGTGAAAGGCGCTGGCATTTTCAGCAGATCCATCACGACATCTGGGACTGGGACGTGCCAGCTGCCCCCGTGCTTGCCGATCTGCCCAATGGTCGCAAGATTGTCATGTCGGTGACCAAACAGGCTTTCGTGTATACCTACGATCGCCTGACTGGCGAGCCTATCTGGCCGATAGTTGAGCGTCCCGTGCCCGCGGGCGATGTGCCAGGCGAATGGTATTCGCCTACGCAGCCTTTTCCGACATTGCCTGCGCCCTTCGACAGGCAAACGGTTACCGAAGACGATCTGCTCGATTGGAGCCCCGAACTACGCGCACTTGCGCTCGAGGCGACAAAGGGCTTTCGCTTGAGCACCGTGCTTTATACGCCGCCTTCGCTCACCGATGCAGCCGACGGAACAAGAGGCCTCCTCAGCTTGCCGTCGTCAACTGGCGGAGCCAATTGGGAGGGCTCGACAATAGACCCCGAGACAGGGATTTTATACGTGCCGTCTCGCACGCAGCTGCAGATGCTGACACTGGCTAAAAATCCAGATTCGGATATCGCCTTGAGTCAGGGATTCGGCGTGCGGGTTCCTCGAATACAAGGACTCGAAATTGTTAAACCGCCTTACGGTCGTATTACGGCAATAGATATGAATAGCGGCGAGCATCTCTGGATGATTGCGAACGCCGCCACGCCAGAGCGAATTGCGAATCATCCTCTGCTCGAAGGCATCGATATACCGGACACGGGTGTCCCGACTCGTTCAGGTACGTTGCTTACCAAGACGCTGCTGTTTGTCTCGGAAGGCAATGGCACTGCCGACGCGCGGCCCATGATGCGAGCGATCAATAAACAGACCGGCGCGCTTATCGCGGAAATACAATTGCCCGCGAATCAAATTGGCTTGCCGTTTACCTACGAGCACGCGGGCAAGCAATACCTCGCACTTTTTGTTGGAGGGAGCGGAAGTCCCGCTGAGCTTGTCGCCTACGCATTGCCTTGATGGGCCTGAGTTTGGTGAACACAGCGAACTCGCTACTTACCCAGAAATTCACTAACCCTATCGACAAAACCATCGAGCTGATCGTGATGAACCCAGTGACCTGCATTAGCGAATGATTGGTATTCGATTGGGCAGTTGAAACACTGCGTACGCCCGTCTGCGACTGGATCTGACGCCCAAGATTCTTCGCCCCGCATTAACAATGTGGGGCAGCTAATCTCTCCATACATTTTTTTCACTTCCTCATTAGGTAGGCCGCTCATGGAGAATACGCGTACGTAGTTATCGAATTTCCAGCTGTAGGTGCCATCTTCGTTTTGATTAGCGCCGTGCAGAGTGAGGTGCCGCGCCTGTTCTTCAGACAGATGTGGATTTTCATCGCGCATGCGTTTGAACGCATCGTCGAGCGTGTCATAACGACGGGGTAATCGCCCGGAAAGTTTTCGCATATCGTCGACCCAACTGCGGACGCGATCATTGATTGAGATCTCCGCCTGCTTTGCTGCTAATGACGGCGAGGGCCCCATACCCTCTATCGCCACCAATTTTTTAACTCGCTCCGGAAACAGTGCTGTATACATGAGAGCGATAGCGCCGCCTAAGGAGTGTCCTATGACGGTGACATCATGCATGTTCTTTTGTTGAAGTAATTGAGCAATATCATAAACATAGCTTATCTGAGTGTAATTGCCGCTGGCTTCCCATTGACTGTCTCCGTGGCCGCGTAGATCAGGCGCGATTATGTGATAGTCTTTCGCAAAGTGCTCAGCCACCCAGTCCCAATTTCTGCAGTGATCACGTCCGCCATGGATGAGAAGCATGGGAGGGCCGTCAGGATTGCCCCAGTCGACATAGTGCAGGCGCAGTCGTTGGGAAAAGTAAATATGAGAACTCGGGCCGGAACTGGCGCTAGAGGGTGCTAATTTTTCGCTTTTCATGGGTTTCGCTACTACTTAATTTTTGTTAATGACATGAGTTTAACCGCTAAGGTAGTCTGAACAAAATCAGAGCTTAAAGCTATGACTGAAGCGCTATTCGATTATGTTCGGGCGTTAAAAGTTTTAACTGGCTTAAAAACGAGAGACCAAAAAATAAAAGCTACTACTAATAAAGTCGATTAATACTAAGAAGGAGTTAATTATGAAGAATTTTTTATGTTGTTTATTATTTTCGTTGGGCGTCGTAAACCTATCTTATGCGCAGGACGCGCCTCAGCCCTGCGGGCCTGCTGGCAAGCTGTCGGAAGAATTCTCAAAAAATGTGGCAAGTGACGCGCGATGCTTTGAACTTAGGATGTATACGGCTGAAGAGGCAGTTGCCGGTAAAGGCGGAATTGATGATCTTCACCAACGCTTTCGCGAGCGTGAAGTTGCGTTGTTCGAAAAGCATGGCGCTGAGGTTATAGCGACTTGGCAGCGGTTAGATAATCCTAATACGCTAGTTTGGATGCTGGCCTATAGAGATAGAGCACATCGAGACCAAGTATTTAGCGATTTCGCTAAAGACCCTGAGTGGTTAGAGCTGCGAGCGAAATACGCTGTTCCGCTCTCTATAGAAGCCTATATGATGAGTTCGACGGATTACTCGAACTTAAAATAATAACGAAATCTGAACGAATCAATAGGTGTTGTAATGAGTGAAAATATTGAACGTGGTGGATGTTTATGTGGGCAATTTACATATTCTTTTGATCGCAGTGCAGTACAGTCAGGGATCCATTGCCATTGCAGAGACTGTCAAAAGTCAACTGGATCAGGTAAAGCGACGATTGCATTCGTTCCTAAACAGGCTTTATCAGTTCAAGGTGAATTGAAATATTTTTCTGTGACCGGCACAGATGGATCGGTCGTTGAAAGAGGATTTTGTGAACAATGCGGCTCCCCAGTTTTTAGTCATATAATCGGCATTGATGAAATGAAAGACATGGCTTTTATAAAGGCAGGCAGTCTTGATGACGCATCGTGGCTAAAAATAGACGTCAATATATGGGAGTCCTCAGCTCATCCTTGGTCGCCAGTTGATAGCAATCTTCCCAGTTTTAAACAAAATATGAAGCGCTGAGAACAGGCTAACCGTTATCGAGAGCAGGCTTTAAAAAGGCAAATTAAAGTGAACACCCTTTAGAGCGATGATGATTTTCCACCTAAAGCTCTAGATGGTCAGGGTTTTCGTGAATAGTTAAAACCCGGCAGCGGTTACTACTTGCTCAAAGCGCTGCTTTGGATCGCCTTTTACTATCGTGAAACTAAGCTCGTATTTTTTAAGCTTCTGAAGATATAGCTTGAATAGTTCATTGCGATTATTTGGGTTTTCTCTGAGTGAGTCCGCTTGCCAGGGAATATTTGAATCGCATAAATAATAGCGCCTCCTGGTAGATTTTTGCGCTAGGCAATTTTCAAATGTCTCGTAGATCCAAGGGTCGCAGCATCCGTATTTCACCTCGCTCCAAATCATAATAACCAGCAGATCTGTGTCGCACACTAGTCTGCTCGGGCTTTCAGAAAGTACAGCCGACTCATTTCTATGCTGCTGTTTGGCAATTTCTAATAAGTCAGACTGCTGATAAGAAATCTTATCTTTAAGATAGCTTCTTGCGACCTCCGCTACGCAGGGGGATTTCCAGTAGGCGGAGAGCTGCACAGCTAGCGTTGTTTTCCCCGAGGATTCGGGGCCTGTGATAACTATCACTTCTGAATGCATTGCTTCCTCCAATCCAGAAACCACTCGCGCAGAGCGCCGCTGCGAAAATTTGGTTTGCTTTTGGTTGCGGCGCTAATGCTATACTACTTTCCGTTCCTTAGGGGTGGTCTTTTAACCTGAGACTCTGCAAGTCAGAGAACCCTAGAACCTGATCCGGTTAATACCGGCGTAGGAAAAGGATGAAAACCACATCTCATCACACGTCAAGTAATGCCGGGTCTCTTTAATTAATCAAATTAATTTTTGGAGAGACTCATGTTCAAGCCTCGTTTTACCCTCTATTTATCTACTCTCAGTTTTGCTCTAATCGCTATGCCGGTTGCAAGTGTTGCCGCCGAACAGACTATCGAAGAAATTCTTGTCAGCGCGGATTTTAGATCTAGAAGCGATTTAGAGACCGCCACTAGTGTGACAGTAATGACTGAGGCGACGATAAAGTTGAGAGCGGCTCAGCATTTTGAAGAACTGGCGAATGCGATACCCAATGTAAATTATTCCTCTGGCTCTAATCGCGCTCGGTTTTTCCAGATCAGGGGCATTGGCGAGCGCAGTCAGTTTGTTGCGCCCATTAATCCCTCCGTAGGCTTTTTAGTAGACAACGTAGACTTCAGCGGAGCGGCGACTATAGCCACTATGCTAGATGTTGAGCAGGTAGAGGTGCTGCGAGGGCCTCAGGGAACCAGATACGGCGCTAACGCGTTGGCAGGTCTTATCAATGTCAAAACATACGATCCGGAAGATGAGCTAGCGGCAAGCTTAAAAATAGGCGCGGCTGAGTACAATACAGAAACAATAGAGGCGATGGTCACGGGACCTCTATCCGACTCCGTTAGCGGACGTTTGGCTATAGGGCGACATCAATCTGACGGCTATTATCAAAACGCATTTTTGGGCACAAAGAGAAACAATGCACAAGATGAGCTGTCTATTCGTAGCAAGCTTCGCGCAGAGATGTCGGACACGTGGACGGTAGATTTTAGCCTGTCGCATGTAGACATAGACAATGGCTATGACGCATTCACGCTAGATAATTCGCGCACGACGCTGTCGGATGAGCCGGGGCGAGATAGGCAGTCTTCGGTTGCTTTCGCAGTCGATAGCACATGGGAGATGGATAGCTTCGATCTAGAACTCATTCTCGGTTTGGCCGATTCCGACATGGAATACAGCTATGACGAGGACTGGACTTTTGCCGGAATTCACCCCGACGGCTACATGTCCAGAGATAGCTATATTCGTGACCGAGAAACACAGTCGCTCGAACTCAGATTAATCTCTAATGACAGTTCGCGGCTATTCAACGATTCAACACAATGGCTTTTCGGCCTTTATACACTCAGTAGTGATGAGGCATTGAAGCGTGAATATACCTTCGCGGCTTCGGATTTTTTTAGTGATTTTGGGTTTGATACCACTGCGCTTTTCTTTCAACTAGACACCGACTTCTCTGATCGATTGACCCTGGAAACAGGGCTAAGAGTCGAGAGGCGCAAGACGACCTATTCAGACTCCGAACAGCTTGCGTTTACTCCGGATGAAACCTTTTGGGGCGGTCGTATCGCCGCTAAATACCGTGTCAATGACACCACCATGGCCTATGCAAGTGTCGCCAGAGGTTACAAAGCCGGCGGGTTTAACACTGACGGCACACTGGATGCGGACCTGCGGCAGTTTGACGAAGAATTTTTGATTGAGTACGAGCTGGGTGTAAAGTCTCGACTGCTTGAAGACAAACTCCATTTGAAAGCCGCCGTGTTTCACGATGACAGAAGCGACCAACAGGTAAAGAGTTCGACCGGCAGAATTCGGGAAAACGGCAGCACCGAATTCATCGATTTTATCGGCAATGCAGCGACAGGAACGAATAACGGCGTCGAGTTCGAGGCCGTTTGGTATCCAACCGAAAGCCTGAGTTTCACTTCAAATTTTGGCGTACTAGATGCGACCTTCGATTCGTTCATTAACTCTGAAAACCAAGATCTGGCAGGACGCGATCAAGCCCACGCACCAGGTTACATGGCACACCTTGCGGCAAACTACAGCAAAGGCCCCTGGTCTGTCTCTGTATCCATAGACGCGAAGGATTCCTTCTATTTTTCCGACAGTCATGACGTGCAGAGCGAGGCCTACGAGATACTCAATACCAATATCGGCTATTCTGGCGAGAATTGGCGCTTGAGTCTGTGGGGTCGCAATCTGACTGATCAAGACTACGCTGTGAGAGGATTCTTTTTTGGCGAGTTTGGCGGCAACGACCCTAGAAAAGGCTACGCGCCCGAGCCCTATGTCCAATTCGGCGAACCGCGCGTGGTCGGAATTAGTTATGAGATGCAATTATGAAAGCGTCGGTTGATATCAGCCTCTACCCCCTAGCAGATGAATATATTCCGGCAATAAAGGAATTCATCGAGAGAGTGCAAAAATATTCGGGCGTGTCGGTTGTTCGCAATGACCTGTCGACTCAGTTGTATGGGGATTACGATCAGATAATGGATCTGTTGAAAGTTGAACTGCGGCTGAGTTGGGAAAAATACGGCAAGGGCATTTTTGTCATCAAATTTCTGAAAGACGATCTTCGGGGCTTGTCGAGTGATTGAGGTAATTAATACGATCGCACATCAGTTGCTGCAAAACTCTTTGCTGGAACTGGTGGCGGTTGTTTTCGCCGTTGCCTATCTCGTTCTCGCAGTTAAGGAGAATAGTCTTTGCTGGTATGCGGCGGGGATTTCGACGCTGATTTTTCTGTTCATTTTTTGGGATGTTAAACTTTATATGGAGTCTGGCCTGCAGATTTACTATCTCGCTATGGCTTTTTACGGCTGGTATCAATGGCGGGGTGCGCAAACCGAAACGGTGAGTCTTCGAGTTTCTAAGTGGCGTGCGAAGCAACATGTTGTTGCCTTGGCGTTGATAGCGACTCTAACTTTTGTGTCGGGGTCGCTCCTCAATTCAGGAACCGATGCGAACTTGCCCTATTTGGATTCGTTTACAACGTGGGCGAGTGTAGTGACAACCTTCATGGTCGCGCGCAAAATATTGGAGAACTGGCTCTACTGGCTCGTTATAGATTCCGTATCGATCTACCTGTATTTAGACCGCGAGCTCTATTTCACCTCGCTGCTGTTCGCCATTTATATTGTAATTATTTTCTTTGGTTGGTTTGCGTGGAATAGAAGCTACCGGCAGCGGGGGATTGAGGCTTA
>LICD01000044.1 GCA_001438145.1 OM182 bacterium BACL3 MAG-120619-bin3
GCTCCGCCTAACGGCCATCCGCCGAGTCGCTGCCAGCGATTAACTATCTCGTAAAATAATTCTGCTGTTTTCGCTGCATCGTAGCGTGCAGAGTGCGCCTCATTGTTGTCAAATTCGATACCTGCGCACTCGCAGGCGCGGGCGAGAACCGTCTGGCCGAATGCAAGCCCACTTAGAGTCGCGGTGTCGAAGTTCGAGAAAGGATGAAACGGATTGCGTTTGAGGTCATGGCGAGCGCTTGCCGCGTTGACAAAGCCTTGATCGAAGTGGGCGTTATGACCGACTAAAATGGCTCGCTTGCATTGGTTCGCCTTCAACGCTTGTCTTATTACCGCGAACAAAGTGGTCATCACCTCTTTCTCAGAGCGGGCTATGCGCAGCGGATGAAAGGGGTCTATGCCAGTGAATTTAAGCGCGGCCTCTTCGAGGTTTGCGCCTTCGAACGGAATAATTCGTTGAAAAAAGGTTTGTTCCGTTTCGAGTTCACCTGCCGCGTTAAAGCAAGGGATTACTGCGCCTATCTCGAGCATCGCGTCAGTGGCCGAATTGAAGCCTCCGGTTTCCACGTCGATGATGACCGGCAGGTAGCCTCGAAAGCGGGCCGCCATCATTGACGCAGCCATTTCGTCGGCCTCTTGGTTCTCTTCTTGCTCGTAGCCGTTGTCAAAGGCATTACTGAAGCTACTATCAAAGCCAGCTTCACTATCCTCTTCGTTGTCGAACTCGTTCTCAAAATCGCTCATGATTCACTCTTTATTTAGCTAGCCGCCAGGCAATAGATTCGCCCGCGCGTAGGGGGATGAGCTCGTCTTGAGCAAGGGTAAAGCTTGATGGCATTTGCCACGATTTTTTCTCTAGCGTAATTTTGTTGGTGTTCCGGGGAAGCCCATAAAAATCAGGCCCGTAATGACTAGCAAACCCTTCGAGTTTGTCGAGCGCTCCGGCGTCTTCGAAGACCTCGGCATACAGTTCGATCGCCGACGCGGCCGTATAAATACCCGCGCAGCCGCAGTCGCTCTCTTTGGCATGGCGCGCGTGGGGTGCCGAATCAGTCCCTAAGAAAAATTTTGGGTTCCCGCTCGTCGCTGCAGCAATTAATGCCTCTTGATGACTGCTGCGTTTGAGTATCGGTAAACAATAGTAATGCGGACGTACTGCGCCGGCGAGCAGGTGGTTACGATTGAAAAGAAGATGATGCACGGTGATCGTAGCTGCAACGTTGGCAGGCGCAGCGTTAACGAATTCGACGGCATAACGCGTGGTGATATGCTCCAGCACCACTCTGAGCGTCGGCAATTCGCGGCATAAAGGCTCGAGCAATGTCTCGATAAAAACTTTTTCGCGATCGAAAATATCGATTTCATGATCGGTGACCTCACCGTGAATCAGGAGAGGCATACCAATTTTAGCCATGCGTTCGAGCACAGGCATGACCGCGCTCATGTGTGAAACGCCAGAGTCAGAATTCGTTGTGGCACCCGCAGGATAATATTTGACTGCTTGAACGATGCCGCTGTTAAACGCCGTCTCGACCTCATTTGGGGCTAGAGAGTCGGTGAGGTAGAGGGTCATCAGCGGGTCGAATTCGCTTCCGCTTGGACGTGCGCTGAGGATTCTGTCGCGATACTCACTCGCCGCCTGCAAGCTGGTTACTGGTGGTTTAAGATTTGGCATGACAATCGCGCGGGCGAACTGGGCCGCGGTATGTGGGACAGTTGTCGCCAAGGCGTCACCGTCGCGTAAATGCAGATGCCAATCATCGGGCTGGTCTAGGGTGAGGCTTTGCCTGGTCAATTCGTTCGCTTGATCGGGTGAGTTCATCGTTTTCTACACCTTGTGGGCGGATGGGATTAGTCGCGCTGTGTCAGCACCAGGTTGGGCGCGCATTGTAGCGGATTCAAAGGCGGAGCTAAATACTCTAGTCACCCAGCGTGTTGAAAGCTTAGTCGTCTGGGCAGCAGAATGTCACGAGGAGTGGTGATAGAATAGAGGTTTAGCAGCAAAGAGCTGCAGACGAAATCGATAGTGGGGCGCCGCGAGGTCGCGGTAGCCTATTAAAGGAGTGCAAAGCATGTCGGATATTAACAAGGTCGTCTTGGCCTACTCTGGTGGGTTAGATACCTCGGTCATTGCTAAATGGCTTACCGAAACGTATGGCTGTGAAGTGGTGACATTTACGGCAGATGTAGGCCAAGGAGGGGAGGTCGAACCCGCTCGCGCGAAAGCACAAGCGATGGGGATTAAAGAGATCTATATCGAAGACCTGCGCGAAGAGTTTGTGCGCGAATATGTGTATCCTATGTTTCGCGCTAACGCACTGTATGAAGGTGAATACCTGCTGGGCACCTCGATTGCACGGCCGCTCATCGCGAAGCGCCTAGTCGAAATTGCACAAGAAACCGGCGCCGACGCGATCTCTCACGGAGCGACTGGCAAGGGTAATGACCAAGTACGATTCGAACTTGCCGCCTACGCATTAGCGCCAGGCATCGAGGTTATCGCACCTTGGCGCGAATGGGATCTTAACTCGCGCGAAAAATTGCTCGCCTACTGCGCTAAACACGATATCGCGGTCGAGAAAAAGCGAGGCACTAAGTCGCCTTATTCTATGGATGCGAATTTGCTCCATATTTCTTATGAAGGCGATATTCTCGAAGATCCTGCAGCAGAACCCGAAGAGGCTATGTGGCTCTGGAGCGTTGCCCCAGAGGCTGCACCCGACACACCTACCTACATAGAACTCGATTATGTCAAAGGTGATATAACGGCATTGAACGGAGTTGAAATGTCACCCGCTACCGTCCTCGAAGCGCTGAACAAGGTGGGCGGAGCGAACGGAATAGGTCGCGCCGATATCGTAGAAAATCGCTATGTAGGCATGAAGTCGCGTGGCTGTTACGAGACACCAGGTGGCACAATCATGTTGAAAGCGCACAGGGCAATTGAGTCGCTGACAATGGATCGAGAACTTGCGCATCTCAAAGACGATCTCATGCCGCGCTATGCATCTCTTATTTATAATGGATACTGGTTCTCTCCAGAGCGCCTTGCGTTGCAGGCACTAATCGATGAGTCGCAGCGTTTTGTTAATGGGCGAGTGCGACTTAAATTGTACAAGGGTAATGTGGTCGTTGCGGGTCGTGAGTCAGCCGACTCGCTTTTCGATGAGAGTATCGCCACGTTTGAAGACGACGACGGCGCCTATGATCAGAAAGACGCAGGTGGTTTCATAAAGCTGAATGCGCTGCGTTTGCGCATTGCGGCTCGTAAAGGGCGCGCAAGCCATTAGGTCGCGCAGTCTGTAAAGACACTCGCGCACGTACTATCAAAAAGGCCATCGAGCAGCGTTTGCTCGATGGCCTTTTTAGTTGGTCGCTTTTTAGTCACTCGCTGTGAACAATCAAACCTAAGTATGTCAGCTAAGCGTTGTTAGTCGCTGGTTTTCTGTTTGAATTCGCACAGATCTTCGATAGTGCATGCACCGCAGCGCGGTTTGCGTGCGACGCACACATACCTGCCGTGAAGGATTAACCAGTGATGTGCATCGAGCAAAAATTCTTCAGGAACTAGTTTGATGAGCTTTTTCTCAACAGCTAAGACGGTTTTACCAGGGGCAATACCGGTCCGATTCGATACTCGGTAAATGTGCGTATCAACTGCCATAGCGACCTGCCTGAACGCGGTGTTAAGCACAACGTTCGCGGTTTTGCGTCCGACGCCGGGAAGGGCCTCTAACTCTTCGCGCGTCGAAGGAACCTCTGAGCCATGCCGCTCGACTAACAGCAAGCAGGTCTTGATGACATTCTCAGCTTTCGTATTAAAGAGGCCAATGGTCTTGATGTATTCCTTAAGCCCTTTTACGCCCAGTGCATAGATCGCCTCTGGGGTATTGGCAACGGGGAACAGTTTGTCGGTTGCCTTGTTTACGCCCACATCGGTCGACTGAGCAGACAGCATTACGGCGATAAGCAGCTCAAAAGCAGACGCGTAATTTAGCTCCGTTTCAGGTGCTGGGTTCTCAGCTCGCAGTCGCGAAAAGATGTCAGTACGCTTGAGTTTATTCATATTTTTTAGTCTTTCGATGCGGGATGAAGTGCCCCTGTAACCCGAGCACGAAGCACTGTCTGGCCTGAGTTCTCGATTGCTTCGCGCTGGCGTAAGCGTCTGAGAGTCATCCAGCCCCTAAGCGTGGGTTCGAGAAAGTGGGTAAGAACAGCGCTGATCAAGGCAAGGCCTGCCAGACCCAGTGGCACTAACTTTACCGAGCCTGCTGTGTCTGGGTCAGCAATCTCTGCTGTGACTCCCTCGCTTACTAGCCAATTTAACAGGGTGAACGCCGATAGCGAGAACCCAACTATCGCCAAAGTTATTCCCCGCCTCGATGCGGAGTTGGTTGCTTGCGATAAAAGAGAAGAGCAAAGAGGGAGTAAGGCATTGCTGAAAAGCGTTGCCACGCAGAGTGCGAACAATGGGGAATAAAGCGCGCCTGTGAACACACTGAGTTTTACATAGACTAACCCTGCAATAAAACCGGCTAGACAGGCGTCGTTATTGGCGGCGGGGCTTAGCTCGAGTCGGGCGACAAACAGAGGCATGATGGCCAAAGCGGCGCTATGTTGAGTGAATGCGATCCAGATCTGATTGGGCTCGAACACCAACGTGACACCTATCGCAGCAATGAGGAAACACGCGATTGGGCGGAGGCGTAACAAGCGAAGCCAGCAAAGCCAGCACACCCCGATGGCGAGTGCCAAGTGAACCGGTGCAGGGGCGGGCGGCGCCGTTGCGTGAGTCAGTCCTGCGAGTGTGAGAGTCAACCCGATCGCGAGTGCAGGCAAACTAAATGCCCCAGCTTCGCTTCTGTTAAAAAGAGGATGTAGGCCTAAAAACGACAGGACCGCAGCGAAACACCCTAGTGCAATCGGGTGGCGAAGAAAATGAGACGTTGCGAGAGTTGCCGATTGAGTGAGCCCGATGCGCTCTGAGTCTGGCAGGCGAACAAACAAACCAAATAACAAGGCGAGTAGCAGCGCGTTGAAGAAAAATTGGCTGAGCAATGCGGTCGACCGTGTCTGCACGGAGTTGCCGGGCCGGATGGTGAGATCGGTGGCAAGCTGACAACACAGAGCCATAGCAAACACAGTTAAAACAACCGGGGCAGTGGTGGGCTGGAGAGCGAGTAGGGCAAGAGAGCAAGGTACAAGCGCGCAAAAAAGCTGCCATCCCTGGCGAGATGCATTATTCCACGCCGGAGAAACAAGTCGAGTCATTCGCTGTCTCCACGAGTAGTGCGCGTCGCTGCTGCCAATTTCGCCTCTCTTTTAGCCTTCACCCGCGCAACCGCTGCGGCAATATCGTCTTGTGCCGTTGCGCGCGAAAATGGCGAGTTGTTGTCGATGCTCGCTTGGTTATTCGCCTTAGCATCTGCAACTTCCTGTCTCTGATTTTCACTAATTTCAGGCTTTATATAGGAGGCTGGTTTTTTTTCGGCACGCATCTCAGCCTTCGCTTTGCGGCTCAGAGTTGTCGTTGCTATGCGGCTCTGCCTCGCCAGGAAGCGTGCTTTCCAGTGCTCGCTATAGTGCCTTTCTCTTTCTTCTGCGCTGACTAGCTCGCGTCCTCTTGCCAGCAATGGGGCTAGGGCTACGTTGCTGGGACAAACCTCAGTGCATATGCCGCAAGCAGTACAAGCAGCCAAATTATTCGCGATAAGGTCGTCGACTTTCTCGGCCTGCGTAATACTTGTGAGCGTGGGACGTGACGCAAGACTGACCAGTGCGATGAGTTTGCTTGGGTCGAGCTTCTCAGGGCAGCTTATGACGCAGAGTTGGCAGCTTGTGCATTCGCCGCCACCGGTGTTCGAGTCGATAGACTGAGATTGGTCGGCGCTGCTGGCAACGCGCGTAAACAAGAGGATCTTGGCGCGCTGAATAAACGAGGTCTTTACGCTCACGGTCGGCCGCCTGCGCGTCGCTGCGAGTTCTGCTGTTCATCGTTTCGCGCGACAAGGTCGATGCAATCGACCGGACAAGGGTCAACACAGAGGTCGCAGCCATTGCATTCGGCTTCGATAATAATGTGCATGCGTTTGGCCGCGCCAAAGATTGCATCTGTCGGACACGCTTGTATGCATTTAGTGCAACCTATGCATTCGTCTTCTCTAATACGAGCCACCGACGACGAGAGCGGTGGCATGTGCGCCGGATTGAGTGCGGCAGGAAAATCGTTCACCGCTTGCGCGAGTCTACGCGCGGTAATCTCGCCGCCGGGTGGACAGAGATTAGTTGCCGCGCCTCGCAAAATAGCTTCGGCATAGGGCCGGCAGCCGAGATGGCCACACTGCCCGCATTGCGTTTGGGGCAAAAAGAGGTCGAGTAGCGTTATTTGTGCGTCAACGTCGCGTGTCGCGGCAGCGCTAGATTTGGGCGCTGTAGCCGTTAAGCGGCGTAAGGCGAGTGCGCTCAAGATAAGCCCCAAAAAGGCAATAACGACAGGCGCTGTGACCATGTCGCTGGCTGATAACGCGGTGAGCAGATTAGCCATTAGAGCGACCCTGCTAAAGCAAGAGTGCAGAGAGTAATCACCGCGCATGCCATAAGCGCGTGAGCCGTCTCTTGGGACGCCGGCTGCTTGGCTTGTGGCGAGATGAGACCTGCTTCTGTCAACGCGGCAACTGAAGATGACAGAGAAGATGCCGCAGTTCTGAGGCGCATTGTCTCACGCAGGGATGTGAGCAAAACGAGGATTAAATAAAAGGTGATGCCGAGTAACGGGACTGCGAGAAGCGTGAATGCTCCGCTGCCTTGGGCAAGGACTGGTGAGGCAAGCAGCGAGGTCGCTGTGGCATTACCTGTTGCGAAAATTGTCTGGCTCTTGAGTCTGCGTAACGTCAATACATGATGTTGTAATAGTTTCATGTAAATAGAGGTTAGGCTCGCTGAGACGACGAGGGCGACTAATAAAGTGCCGAGGGGTAGACGAACGAACGCAATCGTTGAGGGGGTATAGAGCGAAGCTGCCATTACCAAAGCGAGCGTAGCCGTTACAAGGAGCGAATGGTAAGACGCTAATTGCAGGCCTGCAGCGGGACTGCGGCTCGCATGCAAAACCCCAAGGGTAATAATGAGGAGACAGGCTGCGCTCGCGAAAACGCTCATCGCTCGGCAGAGCCCCACTGCAACGCCGACGAGCGCAGCGCAGGAATCTGATAGCGGCTCAATATTTCTTCTTCGGAGGCAAGAGCGGCCGCGTGATTTATAATCATTTGATAGCCGTTCGAGTTTTCAAAAACGACATTGGCATCGGTATTCGCGGCAAGGCGTGCAGAGAAATCGGCGAAGTCTGTCACCGGCACGCCGTTAACCTGATCGACAATCCAATTACGCCAGTCGTGATAGCCAAGGTTGACGTCAGCTGCGAGGACTTGCAGTGCCACAACCAGCTGTCGCCGCTGCGGCGAGCTCCATTCGTTGCGCGCCTGCAGCAGGCTGACCGGGGCAGAGCGGCTCCAGTCATTGCCCCAGCGCTTGATGAGATTCATATTAAGCGGAACAAATAATACCCCGCCATAAATAACGTATTCGGGGGCGCGATCGAAGCGCTCGCCCATAACAAGGCTGTAGCTATCAAGCGCTTCGCGAGCCTCTAGATTAACGTCGAGCGGTTGCCCATTGCGAATTAATGAAAGCGACACAGTATCGCCAACCAGATGCAGGTCGATGGCATGCTTGTAGTCGGTTTGGATCTCATCAGATAATTTAATGCTGCCGTCTTCGGCGATTGCAAAGTCGTCGATAGCGACAATGACATCGTTTTCCTCGATCATGCCGTAGGCGGGGGAGTCTTCGAAGACCTTGATCACGAGCACGCCATCTTGATCGTCCTTCAGCCCGTAAGCACCCTTCGCGGCAGGACTATCGAGGGTTTGAGTGCGAAACCCTAAGTCTGGAAAGCCTTCATTCGTGCCATCGCCAGCATCGGCAAGCACGTGCGCGATAATGCTAGGCGGCACAAAATAGCCCAGATTCTCGGATCTGCCGCCGCTGTTCGCCTGCATAACAACCCCGATTATTTCTCTGTCTACTATGACCGGTCCGCCGCTATTGCCAGGGTTTATTGCGGCGTCTATTTGACCTGCAAGTAAATACGCGCCTGCGTGCGCATAGATTTGCTGTTCGACGCGCGACAGAATCCCTTTCGTGATACTGAGTGATTTCCCGCCCATGGGGTAGCCGTAAACCGAGACTTCACGCTGTGGTTCTGGCAACTTACCTAGCGCGAGGGGCTCAAGGTCGTCGAAAAAACCGGGCTCGTCGACAGTGATCAGGGCAAGATCAGCATCGTGCGAGACGAAGACCACTCGGGCAAGGTAGCGCCTAGGGTCGTTGTGCTTCTGCGCTTGCACATAGCTTGCATTCGCAATGACATGCGCATTGGTGAGGATCTGATTGCCTTTGATCACAGACCCCGACCCGCTTGACTGTCTCGGTGTGAGTAGTCGCCAAGGCGTAAAATAATCTGGCGCAGCTTGCGTAGTGTAGATTTTGATTACCGAGTCTTGAATGGCTTCAAGTTCAGAGTCGGCTGCATGCGCCTGCAGCCCAGTCAGCATTAGCAGCAGCACGGCGATCGATTGCTGTGCCCTGCTAAGAAGTCGGTGTCCGCGCGGTCGCGAGCCTAGCACATGGCTAACGCGGTTAGCGCCGTTCGCAACATTTGGGTTAACTGCAGAGCGCTTGGGCATCGTCATTGGTTTTTTCTCTTGGACTTAAGTGACGCGCATTCCGGGCTGTGCGCCAGCGTGAGGCTCTAATAGCCATAATTCATCTTTGCCTGGGCCTGCAGCCAACACCATGCCTTCGGACATACCGAACTTCATCTTTCGTGGGGCAAGGTTTGCGACCATGACGGTTAACATTCCGCGCAGTTGTTCGGGTGAGTAGGCTGACTTGATGCCGGAGAACACGTTGCGCCGAATGGGTTGACCACTGGCGTCGAGCCCGAGGTCAAGCGTGAGTTGCAGTAATTTATCGGCCCCTTCTACGTGCTCAGCATCTGCGATCAGAGCGATGCGCAAATCGATTTTAGCAAAGTCATCAAATTGAATTTCCGGCTCAAAGGGAGAATCGACCTCCCCACTCAATGTAGGCGCCACTGCCTCGCTAACCGTTGCTGTTTCGGCATAGGCTGCGCGTGTAGATTCAACCATAGCGGTTATATTGTCGGCCTCAACGCGTGTGAGCAAGGGCTCGAAGGCGGCAATTTTATGGTTAAGCAAAGTGGTTTGCGAATCCTGCCAAGTAAGCGCAGGAATCGAAAGGAAGCGTTCTGCCTTTTCAGCCATTACCGGTATAACTGGCTTTAAGTAGCAGATTAACAGCCGAAACGCATTGAGTCCTGTGCTGCAGATTTGCTGCAATTTTTCCGATCCCGGTTCTGCTTTCGCTACCACCCAAGGCTGCTGGTCGTTAATATACTGATTGGCATTATCGGCGAGCGCCATAATAAGTCGTATCGCTTTGGAGTAGTCTCTGTTTTCGAAGTGTTCGGCAATCTCTTCGCTTGCCGCCTGCATCGAAGCAATGAGTGCTTCGTCGTTTAGTTGGTCGGCGAGCATGCCATCGAAACCTTTGTTGATAAAGCCTGCGCAGCGACTCGCAATGTTAACCACTTTGCCAACGAGATCTGAGTTGACGCGAGCCACAAAGTCTTCGAAATTAAGATCGAGGTCATCTACACCACTCGACAGTTTGGCGGCGAGATAATACCGAAGGTATTCTGGATTGAGATATTCTAAATAGGTGCTGGCATTGATAAACGTGCCACGCGACTTCGACATTTTCGTGCCATCTACGGTCAGAAAGCCATGAACAAAGACTGCGGTTGGAAGACGATAGCCTGCGCTTGTGAGCATCGCGGGCCAAAACAGCGTGTGAAAGTTAACGATGTCTTTGCCAATAAAATGGTAGAGCTCGGTGTCTGAGTCCGCCTTCCAATAGGTATCGAAATCGTAGTCGCTGTTGTCGCACAAGTGTTTGAAGCTCGCCATATAACCAATCGGTGCATCGAGCCAGACATAAAAGAACTTACCCGGTGCGCCGGGGATTTCGAAGCCGAAATAAGGCGCGTCGCGGCTAATATCCCATTGCTGTAATTCATCGTCCAACCACTCTGCCAATTTATTCGCCACCGCGTCTTGCAGGGCGCCGCTGCGCGTCCACGCACGAAGCATGTCTCTGAATTGTGGAAGGTCGAAGAAAAAGTGTTCAGATTCGCGCTCTACAGGGACCGCCCCTGAAATAGTGGATCGCGGATCGATTAATTCCGACGGGCTGTAGGTTGAACCGCAGCTTTCGCAATTGTCGCCGTATTGATCGGGTGCCTTGCACTTAGGGCAAACACCTTTTATGTAGCGATCGGCGAGAAACAGCTGCTTCTCTGGATCGAAGAGTTGCTTGATGCTGCGTTTCTCAATGTGACCATTCGCTTCAAGCGCAGTATAGATAGATTCCGAAAAGGCTTGGTTTTCTGGCGAATGAGTAGAATGAAAGTGGTCGAAGCTTATATTAAAGCCGGCGAAGTCACGTTGGTGTGCGGCATTGACCTCGTCGATTAACTGTTCGGGCGTGATGCCGCGACTTTCAGCACTGAGCATAATCGCCGTGCCGTGCGCATCATCGGCGCAGACAAACACGCAGTCGTTACCGCGCATGCGCTGCAGGCGCACCCAGATATCAGTCTGAACCGCCTCGAGCATATGCCCGAGGTGAATGTCGCCGTTTGCATAGGGGAGGGCGGCAGTGACAAGAATCTTGCGTGGGTTCACCTGAGTATCCTTAAACTAGTTGATTGCATTAGCGGGAATTGCTCCGCGTTTCGATAGTTCGATCATGCCTGTGATTCGACCATACCTATAGTTCGACCATGTCGAAATCTTCCTTCCCGACGCCACATTCTGGGCACATCCAATCGTCGGGGATATCATCCCAACTCGTCCCGGGAGCGATGCCATCATCGGGTAATCCTAAGGCCTCTTCGTAAACGAAACTACAGACCAGACACTGCCACTTGCGCATAACCAATTCCTTTGTCAATTTTCTGCCCTGGGTGTTTATCAGCCAATACTTCAGAGGCTGGCATTGGCAACCCGTTAACGCCGGGCAAGGATACGCGATTTTCACGCAGTTTTCAGCAAGGCGCGACCGCTATTAGTCAAGCCTAGGTAGTAGCCGGTTGGGTCGGTGTAAAAAATCAGGTTGTATACTTCAGCGATTATCGCTGCAGGCCGATACGTTTGCGTATACGGTGCTAGCGCAGCTCAAACGCGCTTACGTTAACGCACAGAGTTTACTAAATTCGAAGAATTAGGGTTGCAGCGAATGAGTATAAAAGCGGATAGATGGATTCGGCAGATGGCGCGCGAGCAGGGCATGATCGAGCCATTTGAACCTGAGCAAGTGCGTTACCTTGACGGCGAGAAGGTCATTTCGTATGGCACATCAAGTTACGGATACGACGTGCGCTGTGCAACCGAATTCAAGATTTTTACCAACGTGCACACAACGAGTGTTGTTGACCCCAAAAACTTTGATGAGTCGAGTTTTGTGTCGATTGATGAGCCCTACTGCATAATCCCGCCTAACTCTTTCGCCCTAGCGCGAACCATTGAATATTTCCGAATCCCCAAAGATGTGTTGACCGTGTGTCTGGGTAAATCTACCTACGCGCGCTGTGGAATTATCGTCAATGTAACTCCGCTCGAGCCCGAGTGGGAGGGGCACGTAACGCTTGAGTTCTCGAACACGACAACGCTGCCCGCAAAAATTTATGCGAACGAAGGCGTCGCTCAAATGCTGTTCTATCAATCAGACGAACAGTGTGAAATGACCTATAAACAGCGGGGCGGCAAATACATGGGACAGACCGGCGTGACGCCGCCCCGTGCCTAGCGGAAATAGGCTGAAAGAGTACGCGCACGTTTTGTGGCGGCGCTTTGTAGATCGGCCTCAAGCAAAGTAGGCCACCGATGCTCGCTTGTCCTAAATGTGGGAGAAAGATGATGCGGATAGTTGACGCGGCAGCTGCGTCACTTTGACGTTATCGGGCAAAGAAGACGGCTTTTTGGCGCTTAGCACTCCTCACTGTCGCGCTTGACGTGCGGCTATTGGTGGCTCTGTCTGCATGATTAGGCCTCGTTAATGGCCGACTAAGGTGAGTCTGCCGCTGTGAATCGATATCCCCGTTCTTTCTCGCTACAGCCTCAGTACAATCCTTATGCGGCCTAAACTGAGTGAGGCTGACAGGACTCAGAAATTTCGCCGCCGCTACTAGAAAACACTTTAACTCTATCTCTTAAGGGCTTCTTTCTAATGCTTAGAAAGAGGCAGCACCGGTTGCTTTCCAACCCCATTTACGGTTTCTGCCCCCACTGCGTTTCGACCCTTACTAGTAAACGAGCGTAAGCCCGCCCCCACTTTTTTTGAAAATAAAAGTGCTGCACCAGTCTGCCGTGCTGCCTTGTCAGAGCGCCGGCGCGCGAGTGTTTATCCGAATTACGCCGACGAGCTGTTGAGCGCTGTCTCAGTGAATTATTGCTCTGGCACGGTCTTTGCTAACTGAGGATGTGGCTTAATTTTTCCACGTTTTAAAATGCAATAAATTAAAAAGCTTCGGTGAAAAGCGCAATCACCTTGTTGAGTAAAGGCTGACCCAAAGCATATCGTCCTTACAACAACGAAGTTTTAAAAAATGTCAGAGACGATGATTGCTCCCGCATGAGCAGCATCGAGCCAAGGACAGATAAAAACAACAGAAGGATGGGGCGGCAATGACCGAAGGCACAGAGGCCAAAGTGTTCGAAGACGTGTTACCAAATGGCGAGGCAAGCGACGCCAACATGAGCATGGTGGTCGAGAAGTACGCGCCGCTGGTAAAACGTATTGCGCATCATTTGCTGCTGCGCATGCCGGCGAGCGTGCAAGTTGATGACCTAGTGCAGTCGGGCATGATCGGCTTGCTGGAAGCGGCGAAGAAATACGACGTGTCGAAGGGCGCTAGCTTCGAGACCTATGCGGGTATTCGTATTCGGGGGTCGATGCTTGATGAAGTGAGGAAAGGCGACTGGGCGCCGCGCTCGGTTCACCGAAAATCCCGTAAGGTTGCGGAAGCAATAAAGGCGATCGAGGCGCGCACGGGCAAAGACGCGAAAGATCAAGACATCGCCAAAGAAATGGAAATAGACCTCAACGCCTATTATGCGATTCTCCAAGACGCGAGCGGTAGCAGGCTGTTCAGCTTCGATGACATTATGGAGGGCGACGATTCTGCGATCGAACTTGCTGTCGGAGACCTGCCGGGTCCGTGCGATGGGCTCCAGCGCTCGACGTTCAAAGAACATTTAGCGCGTGCGATCGATAATTTACCACCGCGGGAGAAGCTCGTGCTGGCGCTTTACTATGACGAAGAGCTCAATCTTAAAGAGATTGG
>LICD01000045.1 GCA_001438145.1 OM182 bacterium BACL3 MAG-120619-bin3
ATTATTTTGGCTTGTGTACCTGCTCGCGTCTTCGCTATTCATTGCTATTATTTGGCATCTCATTGTATTCAGACGCGCTGTTTTGCTGACCTATGGCATAAGAGCCATAGCTATCGCGATGCTTGCTACGCCATGGCCGAGTCACGTTGATGGCCCTCATCTCGCCCCTGCACTGATGGTACTCGCGCTCGATGGCATCACACTCGGCTCAGACGCTGCGTTACGCGCGTTCGTACCACTTTTCTTGAGCGTAGTGCTTGGTCTCGTCGTGGCAGCTATTGTGTGGCTACGCGAGAGGAAGCGGCGGGGCTTTGCTGCGAAATAACGCAGCCGATGGCCAGAGGCCAAACAACCTAGACTCAAGCGCCTAGTCTGGGTCATTAGTTCACGCGTACTGTATTTAGTGGCTCAGCCATTTTACAATGGCGTTTTACGGTCGTTCAGGCCGAGACTTCCTTTTGAACAGCAGAGTAGAAGAGAGATACGCGAATGAATTTTACAGGTACAGACAAATACGTCGCGACAAGCGAATTACAGTTAGCAGTCAATGCGGCAATTGCGCTCGAAAAACCACTACTCATCAAAGGTGAGCCCGGTACTGGCAAAACAATGTTGGCTGAGCAGATTTCAGAAGCGCTAGGCATGCCCCTTATCCAATGGCATGTAAAGTCAACAACAAAAGCGCAGCAAGGGCTCTATGAATACGACGCTGTATCTCGATTGCGCGATTCTCAACTCGGTGATGAGAAGGTCAAAGACATCTCTAATTACATCGTAAAGGGTAAAATGTGGGAAGCGTTCGAGGCAGAACAGCAATCAGTTCTCTTAATCGACGAGATCGACAAAGCTGATATCGAATTCCCAAATGACCTGTTACTTGAGCTCGATAAAATGGAGTTTTTCGTTTACGAAACTCAAAAGCTCGTGAAGGCGACCACAAGACCGATAGTAATTATAACCAGTAATAATGAAAAAGAACTTCCCGATGCCTTTCTGCGCCGATGCTTTTTCCACTATATCGAGTTTCCAAACTCACAGACAATGGAAAAAATCGTCGATGTTCACTATCCAGAAATAAAGAAAGACCTTGTGCGACAAGCGATGGATGTTTTCTTCGATGTGCGCAAGATTCCTGGCCTGAAGAAAAAGCCGTCCACGTCTGAGCTGATCGATTGGCTCAAGTTGCTGATGGCCGATGATATTCCAGAAGATATTTTGAAGAACCGGGATGCGAAGAATTCGATACCACCTCTTTACGGAGCGCTCTTAAAGAACGAGCAAGATGTTCACCTCCTTGAGAAACTCGCGTTTATGCATCGAGCCAAAAGCTAATGCTTATCGACTTCTTTATGATGCTTCGCAAAGAGCGCCTGCCGGTCTCGTTCACCGAGCTGTTCACGTTACTCGAGTGTCTCAAACGGAATATCATTTTCGGCAATATCGATGACTTTTATCTTCTTTCGCGTATGTGTTTTGTGAAAGACGAGAAGAACTTCGATAAGTTTGATCGTGCATTCTCTAAATATTTTGAAAAAATTGAAGCGCTTGACGACCTGACTATGGCTGAAATTCCGAGCGAGTGGCTGCGCAAAGAACTCGAATCGATGCTCAGCGATGAAGAAAAGGCGAAGATCGAAGCGCTGGGTGGGCTCGAGAAATTAATGGAGGAGTTTAAGAAGCGCCTTCAGGAGCAAGAAAAACGCCATCAGGGCGGCAATAAGTGGATCGGAACCGGAGGTACTTCTCCCTTTGGTGCTAACGGATATAACCCCGAAGGCATCAGAGTCGGTCAGGACGGCGGCCGTAATTCGCGCGCAGTGAAGGTGTGGGATAAACGCAATTACCGAGACTTAGACGATTCGGTTGAGATTGGCACTCGTAATATAAAAATGGCGCTGAGGCGGCTGCGCAAATTTGCGCGAACCGGTGCAGCTGAAGAGTTAGATATCTCGGACACAATCGCTTCCACGGCCAAAAATGCCGGCATGCTAGATATTAAAATGGTTCCCGAGCGACATAATTCTGTCAAAGTCCTCATATTTTTCGATGTCGGCGGTTCTATGGATCCCCATGTGAAACTCTGTGAGGAGCTTTTTTCTGCGGCGAGGACTGAATTCAAGCATCTTAAATATTACTATTTTCATAACTTCGTTTATGAGTCCGTATGGACTAAGAGTCATCGACGACATGCTGAGACCACCTCGACTTTCGACATAATCAACAAATTTGCAAAAGACTATAAAGTTATTTTTGTAGGCGACGCTACCATGGCGCCCTATGAGATTACCCACGTTGGCGGCAGCATAGAGCATTATAACGAGGAAGCGGGGGCGACTTGGTTTAAGAGATTGAGTGAACACTTTGAGCATTTAGTCTGGATTAACCCAACGCCGAAAGAATATTGGGAGCACAGTTATTCGATCGAAGTGGCTAAAGAGCTTACCGAAAACAAAATGTACCCGCTTTCTGTGAAAGGCTTAGAAGAAGCGATGAAGCTTCTCACGAAGTAGTAAGACAACCGTTGATGCCCAGTGGAGGGCTTGTGCTAGAGAAGCTCACAGACCAATTAGACCCTCAGCAATTTCAGTCGTTACCCGAACTCATAGACTATTGCCTGTCGACTCATGCCGAACTCCCCGGCTTTAGCTGCTTCGGTAAAACGATGCAGTTTGCCGAGGTCGATGAATTGAGTCAGCGCTTTGCAAATTTCTTACAGAATCAAACGGATTTACAGCCAGGCGATCGTATAGCTATTCAGCTACCCAACGTGCTTCAGTTCCCGATTGCACTCTATGGTGCGTTGCGCGCGGGGCTTGTCGTGGTCAGTACTAATCCGCTTTACACGGAACAGGAGCTTGAACATCAATTCAACGACTCAGGTGCCGTTGCGGTAGTTACACTAGAATCATTTGCGTCAAAAATTGAGGCAGTTTTCGCGCGCACACAGCTCAGGACAGTGATCATTTCTTCGTTAGGCGATCTCCAGTCGGCGCCGAAGAAATTCTTACTCAATGCTGCGGCAAAATACGTGAAAAAAATGGTGGCAAGTTACTCCTTACCCGGCGCGGTTCGTTTTACCGATACGCTAAAGCCAACAAAGAGTGCGTTTGTTGCACCGGTGTTCAATCGTCACGATACCGCTGTTCTTCTGTACACCGGAGGCACCACAGGCGTGGCCAAGGGGGCGATGATTACTCACGCAAACCTTATTGCGAACCTGATGCAATTTCGCTCGCGGTCGGTTCTGGCTATGGATGATTGTGTCGAAAGCGTCGCAGCACCTCTTCCTCTCTACCATAGCTATGCGTTTTTGATGCACTGTTTTGCTATGCCCTACGCGGGTAATCACAGCGTTCTCATAACGAATCCACGAGACATTCCTAGCCTGATAAAAGCGCTCGCACGCTATAAAGTTAGCGGTTTTGTAGGGATTAACACGCTCTACTTAGCGATCATGCGGGATCCTAGTTTCGCCAAGTTGGACAAAAAATACCTTAAATTCTGCGGTGCCGGTGGTATGGCGATGAGTTCATCGGTCGCGGAGGAATGGCTCGAACGAACTGGCTGCGAGATTATGGAAGGCTACGGACTTACCGAGTGCTCGCCTGCGGTGACAGTCAATGTCCCTGGCAAGGTGATCGCCGGTACTGTTGGATTCGCGGTGCCTGATACCGAATTATGCACAGCGAACGAAGCAGGAGAGATCCTGTCCGCCGGTGAGCGCGGCGAACTTTGGATAAAAGGCCCGCAAGTGATGAAGGGTTATTGGGGGCAAGAGCAAGCGACGAAAGATGCGATAACACCTGAGGGCTGGTTCAAAAGCGGCGACTACGCTGAAATCGATTCGGATGGATATGTACGGATAGTTGATAGAAAGAAGGACATGATTCTTGTCTCTGGCTTTAATGTCTTTCCCAATGAAATCGAAGACTGGGTTAACAGGCATCCACGCGTGCTAGAAAGCGCGGCTGTTGGGATTCCTAACGAGCGTACGGGCGAGGTCGTTAAACTTTTTGTTGTCGCACACGGTGAGCAACCGAGTGTTGATGACATTATCGCTCACTGCCGTGAGGGCTTAACCACCTATAAAGTACCCAAAGAAGTCGTCTTCGTTAACGATCTACCGAAGTCGATAATAGGCAAAATCTTGCGCCGAGAATTACACTAAGGGGTTAACACGATTGAACCGCAAGGGCTCCGCTTCGACCACAGCTAAATCCGCGCATCGGGTAGGGGCATCAGATCAAAAGAGAATAAACGAGGTAAATCAAGAAAACTCAGTGCCGAAAGCGGTGGGGCTATTACTTAATACTCTTGAAAAAGCACTGGCCCGTGTGCAGTCAGCCGATTCGTTCCGGTTGCGGCAACGAGTGTCAAAGTTTTCGTCGACCCTCAGCGAGCTGTCGCGCGACACGCTAGTCACTAGCGAGAGAATGCACGCTTTCGAACAGCTGCAAGCTGAGCTTAGGAAGTCCGAAAGCAAGTGTGAGTTGCGCGCTCAGCTAATTCCAGAAACCCAGTCGTATCCGCCTCAACTCCCTGTCAGCGCCAAGGCTGGGGAGATTGCCGAGCTTATTCGATCTAACCAAGTAGTCGTTGTTGCTGGAGATACAGGGTCTGGCAAGACTACACAGCTGCCTAAAATCTGCTTGGAGGCGGGCTTAGGGCGTCGGGGTATGATTGGGCATACCCAGCCGCGGCGGCTTGCCGCATTATCAGTAGCGACAAGGATCGCCGAAGAGCTCGGCGAGAGTGCAGGGCGGGGTGTGGGCTCGCAGGTTCGTTTCGATGACAGGACTGGACCCAATACCTTTCTAAAACTAATGACCGACGGGATTCTCTTAGCTGAGATTCAGGCGGACCGATTTCTTAGTAAGTATGAAGTAATTATTATTGATGAGGCTCACGAACGCTCTCTCAATATCGATTTCCTCCTTGGCTTTTTGCGCGATCTTATTCGCAAGAGGACAGACCTTAAGCTGATCATCACCTCGGCGACAATCGATGTTGAGAAATTCTCAAGCCATTTCGGTAACGCCCCTGTCGTTTCGGTTGAGGGTAGAACCTTTCCAGTCGAAGTCCGGTATAAACCCCTTGCAGATCCTGGTGAGGGCGCGCGCTCCGAAGATGCACAGACCGAAGCTATTACCACGGCCGTGCGCGAAATATTGCAGCACGACAGAAGTAACAATCAAAGTAGCGGCGACATTCTCGTCTTTCTCCCTAGTGAAAGAGAGATTCGCGACACCGCAACAAGCTTGCGCAAAGCGAAATTAGGCGATATCGACGTTCTACCACTTTACGGCCGATTGCAACACGCTGAACAAGCGAGAATTTTTTCGACCCACCAGACGCGCCGAGTAGTGCTGGCCACTAATGTTGCTGAAACCTCAATCACTGTGCCAGGGATCAACTATGTCGTTGATACGGGCACTGCACGTATAAGCCGTTATAGCCTTCAGAGCAAGGTGCAGAGACTTCCTATAGAGGCTATTTCACAGGCTAGCGCGAATCAGCGCAAAGGGCGTTGCGGGCGCGTGGCAGACGGTATTTGTATTCGTCTGTATTCGGAGCAAGACTTTGAATCTCGGCCGCTTTATACAGATCCCGAAATTCAGCGCACTAATCTTGCTGCCGTTATTCTTCGAATGCTGCATCTTAAACTGGGCGATGTGGAAGATTTCCCCTTTATCGAGATGCCGGAATCAAAAGCGATCAACGAGGGTCATAAGCTTCTGCTTGAGCTCAATGCGATTACAGCGAGCAAAAATCTGACTTCGATCGGCCGGCAAATGGCGGTTCTCCCGATCGACCCTCGCTATTCAAGAATGCTGTTAGAGGCGCATAAACTTGGCTGCTTAAGGGAAGTTTTAATCATTGTAAGCGGTCTAAGTATTCAAGATCCGCGTGAAAGCAATAGTGAGAACCGGCAAGTGGCTAACGAGAGGCAGGCTGAATACAAACACCCAGATTCGGATTTTATGTCGTTGGTTACCCTCTGGGACACCTATGAAAAGTTAAGGCAGGACTCGCCGCAAGCAGCGCTTCGCAAATACTGTAAAAAACAATTCCTGTCATTTATGAGAATGCGAGAGTGGCGAGAGGTTCACCGGCAACTGTTATTGGCAAGCCAAGGACTAGGCTTTCGTGTGAGCAACGATGATTCAGATTATGCGAGTGTGCATAAAAGTCTCATCGCGGGATCACTTAACCAAGTCGCGCGCAAGTCCGACGATCGAAGTTTCGTTGGCACGCGCAATAAGAAGTTTTCACTGTTCGGCGCGTCAGTACTCGCAAGGTCTAATACGAAATGGATTATGACAGGGGAGCAGATAGAAACCTCGCAAGTCTTTGCGACGCAAGCAGCTAAGATTCAGCCTGAGTGGGTTGAAGAGGTTGCGATGCATCTCGTCAAGCGTGAGTCGTTCGATCCTCACTGGAGCGGCAAACGACAAGAGGTCATGGCATATGAGAAGGTTCATTTATTCGGCCTCACCCTGGTTGAACGAGCGCTGGTACGTTATGCCCCAGTCGATTCGGTCGCCGCACGGGCAATTTTTATAAGGCACGGGCTTGTTGGGCAGCAGGTATCGAGCGAACTCGGTTTTGTTAGACATAATTTGTCGCTCCTAGAGCGATTGGAGAAACTCGAAGATAAACTCCGGCGCCCTGACATACTCGCGAGCGAATCACAGCAAATCGACTTTTTCGAACGAATAATACCTAGCGAGGTGAATTCACTTAGGACATTGAAGAGCTGGCTAGCCTCGATAGACGATCGCAAGGGTGTGTGCCTCCAGCTCAGAGAGAAAGACCTTCTAGCAGACAATGGAGATGGATTCAGCTTCGCTGACTTCCCAGATGCGGCGGCGATACAGAGTAACACTCTTAAAATAGACTATGTTTTTGAACCTGGTAAGGAGCTAGACGGAGCGACAATCGATGTCCCCAAAGCCCTGTTGGCCCAGCTGACTGCCGCGGATATCGATTGGGCGGTACCCGGCATTATTCGTGAAAAATGTGTTGCTCTGATCAAAGGTCTCCCCAAAGCGCAAAGGAAAAACTTTATTCCCGTTAACGCGTTCGTTGACCAGCTAGTCCCTTACCTTATGGGAGGTTCCGTCGATTTGCTCGACTCCTTAAGCGACGCGATTTATGAGCTTCGGAGGATCAGAATCGAGCGGATTCAGTTTGAAGCGATTGAACTGCGAGCTCACTTAAAGATAAAAGTCAGAGTGGTCGATAATAACGGCGCGCAGCTTGGGATCGATAGCTCGCTGCGTGTGCTGCAAGAGAGGTTTTGTAAAGATGAGGTGAGCGGGGCAAAGACACCGGCGACTAAACAGGATATTGGTCATCCGATAGAAACCTCGGGCCTGGTTGTAATGCCCGAAAAAGCACTGCCTCAAAGCCTTGAAGTTGGAGAGGGCAATATCCGACTAATTAGATTTCCGAGTCTGGTGGATGCAGGATCTAGTGTATCGGTATGCCTTTTTGCTGATGAACACCAGGCTGTTTTAGCGCACTCGCGAGGAGTGGTGAAGCTGGTCATGCTTAACAGCCAGCAACAACGCAATATGCTGCGCAAACAGTTCGACCGCTTCGTCAAACAGAATGCGCTTAAGCTGCCCGTAGGGTCTGCAGATTTCGCCGAGCAGTGTATCGAAGCATGTTACGTGGAAGCACTTGGAAGTGTGAAAACGGTACGCAGCCTTGAGACCTTTGAGCCGGCGTTAAATGTGGCCAAATCACAGGTGGTCGGTATTGGCGATCGCTTGGTTACGCTCCTCGAGCGTATAATAGTGATTCGGCTCACACTCAAAAAGCGCCTGTCGGCGTTAACCTCCGCACCTGGGTATCTTACGTCCGACGTGGCGAGCCAACTTGAGCGATTGTTTGGGCCCAACTTTGTGGCTGAAAGCGGTGTCGAGAGACTTAAGGATTACCCGAGGTACTTGGATGCGATTGAGCTTCGCTTGGGTAAAGCCCCATTTATGGGTCCCAAAGACAAAATCGATTCAGAACTACTGGCTGGCTACTGGCAAAAATTAGAGACGTTCAAGAGCGCACCTCAAACCAGTGGGGCAGAGGGCAATGCGACTAAGTTTGAAGAGCTTAGATGGATGTTAGAGGAATATCGCGTCTCGGCGTTTGCGCAAAGCCTCAAAACTAAGATGCCGGTTTCGCCGGCGCGGATAGAAAAGGCCTTAGAGAGATTGAAAGCAAACTCGAGGGGGCAATAGTTACTGACAACTGAGCTGCAGAGCGAAGGGATGTGCATGTTGGTTCGAAAGGTGTTCGTAAAAAAGCGTAGACAGCGTCAGCTTAGATCTACCGTAACGACGCTGTTAATCTGCGCCGCGGCGCTATTGGTTTCCTGTTCGTCGATCGCGGCTACCTACACAAACGATCCTTGGCGAGAGGCAAATGGCTATGTATTTAAGTGGAATGATTATTTCGACCAGCTCGTCGTAAGACCGACTGCTTTCGCGTATACGACTTTCTTGCCGCGGGTTGCGAGGCAGGGGATCGGCAATTTTTTCAGTAATGTCGATGATATTAATGTTCTTGCAAACGATATATTGCAGCTAAAATTGTCTGCAGCTGCAGGCGATGGCAGCCGGTTGCTCCTCAATAGCACTGTTGGTCTAGGTGGTTTTCTCGATGTTGCCAGCAGCCTTGGTCTGCGTAAAAATGAGGAGGATTTTGGCCAAACCCTAGCTACTTGGGGCGTTAGTTCTGGCCCCTATGTAATGCTGCCGGTATTCGGCGCGAGCACGGTGCGCGACTCGTTCGGATTAATTATCGACACTGTGTTTAATCCGCTTCAGCGGGTCGAAGATCCTTCGCTGCGTCTCGGCCTATTTCTACTAGACGAAACTGATTCTAGGTCAGGTGTTCTAGCGCTTGATGAATTAATTACCGGAGATCGTTATCTTTTTATTAGAGAAGCCTATTTGCAGCGCAGAGAATATCTCAATAACGACGGCGTGCTTGATGACCCGTTTGGCGAATTTTAACGCTTAGACACCGTCTCTTGCGGCGATTTTCATACGTATAAAATCACTGTGAGAGACATAAATTAATTCGCTCACTCGTCGAATTACACCATCTTCATACCGATCTACTTCACCATCGGCAAATGCGATCCGCCACATATTTTTTATGAGCGATAGTTTCGCATCGACAGAAAACTGAGTATTTACCTGCGCCGTAAACTCATAGAGCGACGTCGACTCCTCGGCTTTTTCGTGCGCTAAAGCGCGTAATTCATCGGCCGCTTCCTCGTCGAGTCCAAGTGTTTTAACAAGAATCGCAATAAACTCCTGCTCTTCTCGGGCGTCGAGCCTATGATCGCTGTTCATCACCTCCACCATTAAGGTCGCTGTGATTAAGTTTTCGGATAGCGCATCTAGTTGTCCTGAGTCGGCAGATTCGCCAAGCGAACCCTGAAACATGGCCTTTAACTTTGCTAACATAATTCGTTGATTCCCAAGTCTTCAATTTCTTTGTTTTGCTCATGTTTGGCGACAATGTCCATCGCTTGCTGTAACACGTCTACGCCCGATGTCGGCTTATAGGCATTCTGGCTCAGATGCCTGCGAAAGGCTTTACCGCCATAAACGCCTTTAAAGAGCCCGAGTAAATGTCGCGTAATGTGCTGTAGCGGAGTCCCCATTGCCAATTGCTGCTCCACATAAGGCAGGTAGTTTATGAGTGCCTGACTGCGAGTAAGCGTATTTGGGTTAGCATCAAAAAACAGTTCATCTACCTGAGCCAAAATGAACGGATTTTGATACGCCTCCCGGCCCAGCATAACCCCATCAACATGATTTAGCTGCTCTATCGCCGTCGATAAGTCTGTAATTCCGCCATTGATAATAATAGTCAGCCTATCGAAACTCTTTTTTAGGCGATAGACCCGGTCGTAATCTAGCGGGGGTATTTCTCGATTTTGTTTTGGGCTGAGCCCAGACAGTATTGCCTTACGTGCATGCACAACAAACAACTCACAGCCTGCGTCTGCAACAACGCCGACAAAGTTTTGCAATGCAGCCTCGCTGTCTTGATCGTCGATGCCTATTCGGCATTTAACGGTTACCGGCACATCAACACACTGTCGCATCGCGTCTATACACTGGGCGACGAGTTCAGGTTCTGCCATTAAACAGGCGCCGAATGAACCGGACTGTACGCGCTCGCTTGGGCATCCAACATTGAGGTTGATCTCGCAGAAACCAGCGTCTTCGCCTAATTTTGCGGCGAGTTGTAACTGTTTCGGATCAGAGCCGCCTAGCTGAAGCGCGACCGGGTATTCTTCTGGGCTGTGCGCCAACAAGTTACGGCGATCGCCATATTCTAAGGCCGCACTCGTAACCATCTCTGTATAGAGCAGGGCGTTCTGGCTCAGTTCTCGAAGGAATCGGCGGTCATGGCGATCGGTCCAATCCATCATTGGCGCCACACAGAACCGATGGGCGTCTACAGGGGATAGCTCGTTTCGCTGTGTGTCGATCGCTAAAGTGCTCAATAGATTCTCGCAAGTTACGTTGTAGCGGATGTCGGCGGTGTATTAAATCAGAGACGATTTTCATGTCAAGGTGGGTAAACCCTTTGCGTGAGTCTCTGCACGGCTTCGAGTATAATCGTGTTTTTTACGCCTTCTTCATTTTCGCTGATAGAGACAACGAATGACTCAAGTACGCACTCGCATAGCGCCTTCACCTACTGGCGATCCCCACGTAGGCACCGCCTATATAGCCTTATTTAATAGGTGTTTTGCGCGTCAACACGGCGGCAAGTTTATTTTGAGGATCGAAGACACTGATCAGGTAAGGTCTACGGCTCAGTCCGAGCATGATATTTTGGCTTCGCTCCAATGGCTCGGGTTAGAGTGGGATGAAGGCCCTGGGATAGGTGGCGATTTCGGCCCCTATCGTCAAAGCGAGCGCAGCGACATATACGTCGAGCACATAACAACCCTGTTGGACACGGGTCACGCATTTCACTGTTTTTGTACTGCCGAACGGTTGGATGAAGTGAGAAAAGAGCAAATGGCTGCGAAGCAGCAGCCCGGGTACGATGGTCACTGCGCGCATCTTTCGAAAGCCGATGTAGAAGCCAAGCTTGCCGCTAAACAAGACTACGTCATTCGGATGCGTGTACCAGAGTCAGGCAACTGTGAGTTCAACGACATGTTGCGTGGCGAAGTGTCGATCGCTTGGTCGCAGATTGATATGCAAGTGCTCATGAAATCCGATGGCCTGCCTACTTATCATTTCGCCAATGTTGTGGATGATCACTTGATGGAAATCAGCCATGTAGTGCGCGGCGAAGAGTGGATCAACTCAGTGCCTAAGCACGTGTTGCTGTATCAATATTTCAACTGGACACCGCCTGTCTTTTGTCACATGCCGCTGCTGCGCAACCCCGATAAGAGTAAGTTGAGCAAACGGAAAAATCCTACATCAATTAATTACTATCGCGACATGGGTTACCTGCCGGAGGCGTTGCTCAATTACTTGGGCATGATGGGTTGGACTATGCCCAACGGTGACGAGGTGTTTACCCTTGCCGCAATGGAGGCGGCATTCGACATCAGCAGAGTGAGTTTAGGCGGTCCGGTATTCGATACAGAAAAACTCGATTGGCTTAACGGGAAATATTTACGAGAGTCGGGCAGCGATGCAGACTTTCAAGCGCGGCTGTTGGCGTGGGCTCAAAATTCAGGCCGCCTTGAGCCTATTATACCGCTGTTGCGACAACGAGTTGAGAAGCTCAGCGATGTTGCACCGCTTATAAGTTACTTTTTTAGTGGCCCTGTGAGTATTGCTCCCGAGTCATTTTCGCATTGCAAGTTAGCGCCAGTGGATGCTTGCAGAGCATTGCAGTTTGCGCTGTGGAAACTCGAAGCACTGGGGACATGGAATCGTGACGAGGTTGAGTCCGCACTCATGAAACTAGCCGAGGTATTGGATATCAAAGTGCGTGATTTCTTAGCGCCACTTTTCGTTGCTATTAGCGGCCAGCCAGTGTCACTTTCGGTTATCGATTCGATCGCAGTGATTGGGCTCGATCTTTCGCGCGCCAGATTGCGTATTGCCATCGAAACCTTGGGTGGAATATCTAAGAAGCAAGCCAAAAATTTAGAGAAAGAGTTTGCTCAGCTCGGTCAGTAGAGCGTTTGCAAGTGCAGATAGGCAAAACACAAGGCAAGAGGCTGATGCAGATTGACACGCCGAGTTGATCTGCATAGAATGCCCGCTCCTCAGATCCGACGTCGGATCGACTGATTTATCGGGGCCTTAGCTCAGCTGGGAGAGCGCAACACTGGCAGTGTTGAGGTCAGCGGTTCGATCCCGCTAGGCTCCACCAAATCACCTTTTCAGAAAAATGCCCAAAGCGCTTTTGACGCTTAGGGCGTGGGGAGTATTACACGTCCCGCGATGTGTAGCCTTTGTAAAGCTGGCGTGGCCGTCCGATCTTATAAGGATGGCTGAGCATTTCGTCCCAATGCGCAATCCACCCTGGCGTGCGGCCTGTGGCAAATATCACAGTGAACAAGCTTGTAGGGATACCTATTGCTTTCAAGATAATGCCCGAGTAGAAATCGACGTTTGGATAAAGCTTCTTGCTAATGAAGTAGTCGTCTTCCAAGGCAATCTTCTCTAATTTCCGCGCGATGCGGAAAAGTGGATCGTCTTCGACACCAAGCTCCTCAAGAACTTCGTCGCATATTTTGCGCATTACAGTTGCGCGGGGGTCGAAGTTCTTATAGACCCGATGGCCGAACCCCATAAGCCTGAAGGGATCCTCCTTGTCCTTTGCCTTGGCAATATACTCTTCGATGTTTGACTCATCGCCAATCTCGTAGAGCATTTCGAGGACAGCTTCGTTCGCACCGCCATGTGAAGGCCCCCAGAGCGCTGCTATGCCCGAAGCGATGCAAGCATAGGGGTTCGCGCCGCTCGAACCTGCAAGGCGCACAGTCGACGTCGACGCGTTCTGCTCGTGATCAGCATGCAAGAGGAAGATAGTGTCCATCGCTTTCGCCAGCGTCGGGCTCACATTGGGAGCCTCACACGGGGTGCCAAACATCATGTGAAGGAAGTTTTCAGCAAAGCCCATATTGTTTTGCGGGTACATAAACGGCTGCCCGACACTATGCTTGTAGCACATCGCAGCGAGTGTTGGCATTTTCGCTATAAGACGATGAGCGGCCAGTTTGCGATGAGCAGGGTCGTCAATGTCTAAATCGTCGTGATAAAACGCCGACAGGGCGCCGACGACGCCTACAAGCATTGCCATTGGGTGGGCATTTTTTGGGAAGCCCTTAAAGAACTGATGAATATGCTCATCGACCATCGTGTGATAGCGAATAGTCTTCTCAAATGCAGTCTTTTCCTCGGCGCTCGGTAATTCACCGTTAAGCAATAGAAAGCAGGTCTCGAGAAAAGTCGCTTTGTCAGCGAGTTGTTC
>LICD01000046.1 GCA_001438145.1 OM182 bacterium BACL3 MAG-120619-bin3
CGGAAGTAGAGGAGCTCGTTGGTTTTCAAGCCTTCTCTACCGTTGGTCAGTCACCTCCTAAGGCCCCTGTTCCGTTTGACGATACGGAAGAGGCAGCATAGTCTTTTCGATTGTCATCGAATGATCACAATGGTCTTCTATTATAAACTTCTGGTGTCTTTCAACCTTATCTCGGATAAGGGTAACCTAACTATTAATTCTCCTAGGAGATATAAATGAGTAAGCCGTACTCACGAAAACTTGATCGGAATCCTACGTTCTCTTCTGCAAATAAACTCGTTGCGAGCCGTCGGCAGTTTCTTCGACTAGGAGGTTCGCTTCTTGGCATGCTTGCGTTAAGCGGTCTGCCGAGTAATGTGTTTGGTGCGAGTAAGCGTCTTTCGCGCGTGGCTGCTTATCCTTTCACACTCGGAGTCGCGTCAGGTGATCCGACCTCCGATTCAGTTATTCTTTGGACAAGAATTGATCCTGCGGCGTTGATTGGGTTAGGTGTCGACAATGACGCTATCGATGTCGACTATGAGGTCGCCACCGATTCAAATTTCACTACCATTATAAGAACGGGCAATATTGTTGCGCCTCCCCAGCTTGGCTATTCCGCGCATCTTGAGTTGCGCGGCCTGTCTCCCCAAACGGTTTACTTCTATAGGTGGCGACTAGGGGGCGAGATTAGTCCAGTAGGAAGAACGAAGACAGCGCCGCTTGCGAGCGCGAGTGTGCAATCATTTAGGTTCGCGGTGGCATCTTGCCAACAATATGAGCAGGGTTTCTTCACGGCCTATGACCATATGAGCAAAGAGGACTTAGATCTCATCGTGCATCTTGGCGATTACATTTACGAGAGCAGCTGGGGCGATGTCTTAGTGCGTAGACACGAAGGTCCCGAGATCGTCACTTTGAACGATTACCGCGCGCGCTATACAACGTATAAAAGCGATGCTGACTTGCAATCGGCACATGCCAGCGCACCGTGGGCGATAACTTGGGACGATCATGAGGTAGACAATAACTATGCGTCAGACATTGCAGAAGATGATCAGACGCCGGACCAACTTCTTGCCAGACGCGCTGCTGCCTATCAGGCATTCTATGAGTTCACGCCAATACGTCTTCCGGTTGGTCGTCAGGGGCCAGATATGCCTATCTATCGTCGCTTACGTATCGGCAACTTGCTTGAGATGAGCGTGCTGGATACACGGCAATACCGTAGCGATCAAGCCTGTGGTGATGGGCGCAAACGCAGCTGTAGTGCGCACATGGATTCATCTCGCACGTTGCTGGGTGATGCGCAGAAAAAATGGCTTTTCGATAGTCTCGCGTCAACTGACGCCGTGTGGAATGTCCTTGCGCAACAGATCATGATGGCGAGTCTGACCTCCAAAGATGAGCAGGGAGAGACTCTTTGGCCTATGGACATCTGGGACGGGTATCCGTTTGAGCGTGATGAGCTTCTGAATCACATCCATGATCGAAAAACGCCGAATCCGATCGTACTTACAGGCGATATACATTCAAACTGGGTTGCTGATCTGAAGTTAAACTTTGAGGACGCAAGATCAAAGATCGTGGGTACCGAGTTTGTTGGAACTTCGATCACTTCGGGTGGGGATGGAAGCGATATGACGACGTATGGCGAGACGTTGCTGGCAAACAATCCGCATGTTAAGCATTACAATGGTCAGCGAGGCTATATGGTCGCGACAGTAAACGACAAAAACTGGCAAAATGACTTCAGGATTGTCGATAAAGTCACTGTGAGAGGCGCGCCTATCAGAACTCAAGCAAGTTTCGTAGTTGAGGCGGGTGAAGCTGGCGCGAAGCGAATGTAACTTTGCTATCTTAGCGCTTATTGGTAATTCCATGCTGCGCTAACGCGCCTTCTTACTGAGGCTCTCTCGGCCTAATTCGCGAACGGTGCCGTACAAAAAGTCTGTAAGGGCCTTTCGGGAATCATGCGCGCTTAATTCATCAAACGTTATTGGATTGCCGATATCGACTTCTATTGTCTTACCAAACTTTTTTAATGCCTCACTGACCAGCAGCGCCATTCGTAACGGTTCTGCAATATGCGAAGCGACATGAAAAAGTCGGCTGTTGCGACCATGGAAATGGATGGGCACGACAGTGGCCTCTGCCTCGCGGATAATCTTGGCTGCGAAGGTCGTCCAGGGCGCATCTTCAACCTCGCCAAAGCCGAACTTGTTGGCCGTAGAAACAGTACCAGAGGGAAAAATTAACACCGGAATGTCCTGCGAAAGGTATTCTAGCGCGAGCTGTTTAGAGCGAATATTGGTCTTGGTCGCGCGCTTGTCTTGCGTAAAATCTATAGGTAAAAAATAGGGTGCTAGCTGTTTGTCCTGACAGAGCAGTGAGTGCAGCATAATTCGCAGATCGCCACGGACCTGCGCTGCGATATCGCAAAGCACCATGCCATCGACTACGCCGAAAGGATGATTGGCAACAAATAGAAGTGGGCCCTTGCGCGGGATTGCAGCAAGCTTGCTCTGATCGAGCTCGACTCGAATACCTGCTTCGCGCAAAGCCGAACCGAAAAACTGGCTTATGCTAAACGGCGATTCTTTAAGGCGATAGTAGGTTTTTTCGATTTTGTTGCGACCTAGCATCGCTTCTAGAGAAGAGACGAGGCGGCGACGAAACCAAGGATCCTCTGGCTGCGTGTAACTAATCCGAGGGGGCTCTCGCAGGTAAGGTTGAAACTGAGGATCTATGGCTGATTGGCTGGCATTTTCAGTAGCGGCGCAGAGGCTTTGAGCGTCGTCTGAGTTTATTTCCGGTGGCTGGCGCATAGATATTTTTCACAGTGTAAGTGCTTGGGCCACGGCGGACGTCAAAGCGCGATATAGTTCAGTTTAGAGTTCTCAGTGATGCGGGGTCAAGTGAGCTTTTTGGGTTTCGGAGTTTCTTGTTGTCACAACCTTGTCATGCTCTGAGGTTAACGTCCGCTATGAATCCTTATCGTTGAAAATGACTTTCCTTTGAGGGTAACGTTTTGTTCAACGAGGCTCATCCCATGTCCATCTTCTCCGCAACACGCAATTCGCTAATTCTAGTTGCTGTGGCTGTGAGCGCAGCCTCCTGCGCTAAAAGTACAACGCTCCCCTCAAGTGCTAAATCCCTAGCGGCTATTGTCGAAACGGAGCCCGTCTTAAGTACAGAGGATGCGGCAGACGACCCAGCAATCTGGGTGCATCCAACTGATGCGCAATTGAGTCTCGTGATTGGTACTGATAAACAATATGGACTCGAGGTCTACGGTCTAGATGGGCGTAGGCATCAGCGAATCGCAGCTGGGCTTACAAACAACGTCGATATTAGACCGCTGCCTAGCCCATGGCCAACAGGCACCGCGGTTCTAGCAGCAAGTAATCGTACATTGAATACGCTGAGTTTATTTATCATGTCACCTATGGGTGAGCTAGTCTGGTTAAGCGAAAGTGAAATCGAGACAGGTTTAAATGAAGTTTATGGACTCTGTCTCTTTAGCAATAGCGAGGGGATACAGGCATTCATAAATGATAAAGATGGGCGTTACCAACAGTGGCGTATAGATATTGTTTTGCGTCAAGGAGTGAGGGAGAACGGCCGCTTTGATGACTCGACTGTGTTGGGACGTGGGACCTTGTTAAGGGAGTTCGCAGTTTCAAGTCAACCTGAGGGTTGTGTTGCCGATGACACACACGAGCGGCTGTTTGTTGGAGTCGAAGCGGAAGGTGTATTTTTTCTAGAGGCGAATGCCAACAAGTCTGCGGCATTGAATACGCTGGCTATTGTTGATGGAGTCCGACTGACGGCAGACGTAGAGGGCATGGACATTTTCACGGTTGGGCAGGCTGGCTATCTGATAGTCTCGAGCCAGGGAAACAGTACCTATGCGTTGTTCGATCGAATGTCACCTCATGCCTATATCGACAGCTTTACCCTCGCGGACGACGCTACTCTAGGAATCGATGGAACCTCTGACACCGATGGCTTAGCCGCATCCTCACAGATTAGAACGCAGCGGTTTCCCGAGGGCCTTGTTGTGGTCCAAGACGGTACAAATACGATGCCTGCGGGTGCTCAGAATTTCAAACTAGTCTCTTGGCAAGATATTGCAAAAACCTTAGGCCTTTAGAGTTGATTATTGTGTCGGATTTTCAACAGTCGTTGCAGCTGTCATAGAATAGTCATGCAAGTTTAATCAATTAGTCACACAAGAGATTTATCTTCCCAGCGTTAGTTCGAAGAATCTTTAAATGGAACCTTCGGCGAAAAATACGTTCACTATTCAAAGGAAGATAAAAATGAAAAATCACCATGGCGTAAAATCTCGCCTCTCGATCGCTATCGCTTCAGCTCTTTCGTCTACGTTTTTCATCAGCGCCTCAGCCACCTATGCCCAGTCCGAATCTCTAGACGAAATACTTGTCGTTGGTAGCCGCGCGAGTCTGAGTAGTGCAATTCAGAAGCAGCGAGATTCGAATAAAGTGTCAGGCGTTGTGGATTCTGATGCGATCGGGAATTTTGCTGATATTAATGTTGCCGAATCTCTTCGTCGCATTTCAGGCATCATGGTTGAGAATGACCAGGGCGAAGGTCGTTATGTGTCTGTGAGAGGGATGAATACAGACCTCAATAGTATGACAATCAATGGGGTTAGTACGGCATCTCCTGAGGATCGACGCGGAGTTATTCTTGATGGTGTTCCCTCTGACCTTCTCCAAACGATGACTGTTTACAAAACGTTAACGCCTGACCTTGATGCCGACACCATCGGTGGTGCGATCGATCTCGAAACGATCACTGCGTTCTCTTATGACGACCGATTTGTTCGGCTAAAAGCCGAGACCTCCTATAACCAGCTCACTGAAGATAGCAGCAACCCCAAACTAGCCGCGACTTTTGCTGATAGATGGGACATTAGCGGGGGTGAGTTAGGTGTTGCATTGGTATTAAGTGATCAGACAAGAAGGATAGTAGCAGAGAACAATGAAACCGGAGGTTGGGGTGAGGAGGCACCCAATAATGACTATGAAATGCGATTTTACGATCTTGAGAGAGAGCGCAGTGGAATAGTTTTGAACCTTGATTTTGTGTCCGATGCAGGAAACACCTATTACGCGCACCTGTTTCACAATGAATACACTGATACAGAGTGGCGCGCTAAGTGGGAAACTCGTGACGGTTTGGAAGATAATGACCCTGTGATCAACGGCAGTGTGTTCAGCTATGCGAATAGCAGAGTTGATACCGAGGGCAAGAACAGAACTGAAATTCGGCAAATAGATTCCGCTCAGATAGGCGCAAAGTTTGAGATCAACGAGCGATCCGGTTTAGAAATTGAATTCTTCACCTCTAGAGCCGAGCAAGATGATACACAGAGTTACAATGCGATTTTTAGAAGTGGGAAAGTCAATCAGCCAATTACTTATGATGCTACTGATTCTCGAAAGCCAACAGTTACTTTCCCTGCTGCGTTTTACAACGCACAAAGTTTCAATCTAAAAGCGTGGGAGTCCGACTACTCGCTGAATACTGATGAGAATACGGGCGCAACTTTAGATTACCGCTATGCCTACAGTAATAATACTGAGTTTCAAACAGGCGTTAAGTTTAGTGCCCGCGAAAAAATCAATAACTTCAACTTTTGTGCCTATGAACCAATTAACGACGTCAATTTAGCCGAAGTGAAAAATCTCTCCCTCTCACCGTTTCTATCAACCAAGGCAGGGCCTACTCCTACCTTCGATCAGGTCAAAGCTTTTCGAGATAACTTAGGCGCTGGGAGTTACGCGCTTTCGGATGGAACTACGTGTAGAAACCCAGGTGTGTTTTTTGAGATGTCGGGTGACGAAGAGGAGGAATCTATTCCCGCCGATTGGTCAACTGAAGAGGACGTGACATCTGTCTATGCTATGGCAACGTCTCAATTCGGCGACGCCACATGGATCTATGGCATTCGCTATGAGGATACTAAAACTACCTATCGTGGCAAAAACTATGACGGAGACGGATTCGCAGGAAATGTCTCATACAATAATGACTATAGTTTCTTGGCACCTTCGCTCAATTTGAAATATTCGCTCGCAGATGATCAACTGCTGCGTATAGGTCTATTTCGGTCACTCGTTAGACCTGGTTTTAGCGCATCGCGGGCAGGCGCCTTTGTAAATACTGAAGACAATGAAATCGCAGGCGGCAATCCAAATTTGGACCCTACAACTGCATGGAATTTCGATGTCTCGTTCGAATACTATCTCTCTGAGGAATCGTTTTTCGGAGCAGGTATTTTCTATAAGCGTATCGATGACTCGATCGTAGAAGTCGTCGCTAATGACTCGCTTTTTAGGGGTAACATTTATACTATCGCAGAGACTTTCGCTAACACCGATGCCAGCACAATAAAGGGGTTTGAAGCATCGTATCAAACCGCATTTGATAACGGTTTTCTATTCGTACTAAATTACACCTATACAGATGGAGAAACAGACCTTCCACAGAATGCAGCAAACGGCGCCCGTACGATTCCGTTTTTCAAACAGGCTAAAAATTCAGCTAATTTGTCCGTTGGTTATGATCGCGGACCTTGGGATATAAGATTAGCCACTAATTTCCGCAGCAATTATTTGGACGCAGTGGGAGGCGCCGCATTAGACGATCGCTATACAGACAATCACATGCAAATAGACATCACGGCACGCTATGAGTGGAGTGAGAATGTGATGATCAGTGCTGAAGCGATCAATCTGAATGACCGACCAGAGTATTATTACTTCGGTAACCGCACGCGGTTGTCACAATACGATGAATATGGCACAACGTTTGGCGCAGGCCTGCGTATTAATTTTTGAGGCATGTACAGTATGGAAGCAAAAGTGGCAGCTTACGGCTTAGCGAGGCACGGTTTTTTACTGCTCTTGATCTCTCTAGTTGGCAATTTTCTTCCGACTCATGTCGCCGAAGCGCAGGGCAGTGAAAACTGCCTCCCAGATCTTGGTTTTGTTGTCGAATGTGATCTGGGAAGCCTCTTAATGAGTGATATACAGTCGGTTGGTTCGCATAATAGCTATAAGCTCGCTATTCCAGAAGCGGAGCTCGAGCTGATTCGTCAGTTTAATCCGCGCAGTGCGATAACCTTGGATTATTCTCATATCGGTCTCAATGAGCAATTGGAATTGGGGCTAAGGCAGCTTGAGCTCGATATTCTTTATGATCCCGAAGGCGGGCGTTATGCAATGCCATTGCTACCAAAACTGACTTCAGGGGATGGGCAAGTCAAATTTGACTCGAGTGAGATGCTAGAGCCTGGATTTAAGGTACTACATGCTCAGGATTTGGATGTGCGCTCAAGCTGCGCGACGTGGATAAAGTGCTTGACGCAAATACGTGATTGGTCGGATGCTAATCCAAGACATATTCCCCTGCTGATTATGTTTAATGCGAAAGAGGGCGGCAGTGCCTATCCCGGGACGATCGACGCACTGCGCTTTACGCCTCAAGCCTACGATCAATTAGAGGCCGAGATTCTGAGTGTCTTTCCGATCGCGCGTATCATAACGCCAGACGAGGTTAGGCGGGGTAGGGCGACTCTGCGTGAGGCGGTTCTCGAATTGGGGTGGCCTAGTTTAGAGGAAAGCCTTGGGAGAGTTTTTTTCGCACTCGATGAAGGAAAAGAAAAAGTAGAGCTCTATCTTGGTGAGAATCACTCAGCTCAGGGGAAACTAATCTTTCCAAATAGTGTCTCTGAAACCGCCGAGCACGCTGCCTATTTTACCCTAAATTCCCCGATGCGAGATCAGGTTCGAATAAAGGAAGCTGTTTCGGCAGGGTTTATCGTGCGGACGCGGGCCGACGCCAACACACTCGAGGCCCGAGAGAACAATACTGAGCCAAGAGACGCTGCGTTCCGGTCAGGCGCGCAATACATTTCGACAGATTATTATGTGCCAAGGAAGGAGTTTAGCGACTACTCGGTAAAGCTGCCCGGCGGTTTCGCTGCTCGCTGCACTCCGGTGAAGCGCGTGTTATTAGGGAATACGTGTCTAGCGTTGAGTAGTGATTAACAGTCAAAGAGTCTGTGGCAGCTTTCTCGACTCGCTGATAGGCGTTGTTTGTCACGAATATAGGATAATCAGCCTTTCCTCTTTCTGCCACTGTGGTAACTTTAAGTCTCTCCTTGTAGTTGAACGTCGGTCTTTTTCAACCGGCGTTTTTTTATGCCTATTCCTTTTGCTTCGTTTTCATAGACTCGCCTCAGTTACTTTATCAGGCGCTCAATTGTCGCCGCATCGATCGCGTCGCCTTCATTTCCCCACGCATTGCGCACATAGTTAATCAGATCTGCCATCTCTTCGGCACCCATGGCGCTGGCAAACGAGGGCATCTCACCGCGGCCGATAATGAGCTGCAGCGCAACATCTACACCGCTGCCGCGCACCACTTCGCTGCTAGCGAGCGAGGGATAAATGCCTTCGATGCCGCGGCCGTTCCGCTGATGGCATTCGGCGCAGTTGTCGAGGAAAAGCCTCTGCCCTGTTGCTAATGAAGATTGGGATGATGCCGCGTCTTTTTGTGCCGGCGTGGCCATTAACGGCGAGGCAATAAGAGCGAAGAATAGCCCGAGGGTCATGAAACAGAGCATTCTCATATTGGTCTTAGTCCTTGTGTCTGTATGGGCTCGATAAGGCTATTGGGCTAGGGCGGCTAATCGGCATTGTGTTATATTTTACTCGCTAAGCCTTGCCCAATTGTGTGGCTAACCCTAATGTAGGGTTTGAGTATGGAGACTGCTAAAGCATGAAAGCGACTCGCAATAAAGGTTTGTCGGTACCTTATAGTAAGTCGTCACCGCCACTGACAAAAGAGCAAATTGCTCGTTTCGATCAGAACGGCTATCTGATACTCGACCTTGATTTCGATGCTGGCTTTATTGATAGATTGCTTACCGGAGTAGAGCCTTTATACCCTGCCGAGAGGCTCCAAAACCCTACCGCGCCTGCGCGATTGCAAGATGCCTGGAAAACGGTCGACGAGGTTCGTCAATTAGCTGTTTCTCCCATTGCGCTGGCTGCATTAGAGCAGCTTTACGGTCGCGCCGCCTTGCCTTTTCAGACACTAAACTTTCCCATAGGCACACGCCAGTTGACGCACTCTGATACGATTCATTTTAATTCGATACCAAAGGGATTCATGGCAGGAGTCTGGGTAGCGCTCGAAGATATCGACGCGAGTAACGGCCCACTTCAATATTATCCCGGCAGCCATAAGCTGCGCGAATATTCGATGCAAGACTTCGGCTTAGAATCTGGCTACGAAAACTATCGCCACTACGAGGCTTGTATTCAAGACTTATTAGAGGCTGAGGCATTGAGGCCAGAGTTTGGAACATTGCAGCAGGGCCAGGCACTCATTTGGCATGCGAATCTACTTCATGGAGGCGCAGCCCAAACTGATTTGGCGCGCAGTCGTCATTCGCAAGTGACTCATTATTATTTTGAAGACTGCGCGTACTATACGCCAATGAATAGCCGAGCTAATAAGCCGAGTTTTAGGAAGCCATTCTGGATCCCCGCAACATCAGATTTCGAATTGCCAGACACCGGTGGTCGCGCCATCGTCAGGCGAATAGCTCGGCGGTTGGGGTTTAAGTGAATCGTGACTAGCGCTCGCCAAAAGGACAGAGTTTGATGAATGTTCAGCAGCACGTTAGGCTGTTAATGCAGAGCTACCATCGCCTTCTTGGGCGACCGCTTATCGACGGCGTTGATGAGCCAAGCATTGAAGAGGTCTGCAACGCCGATTTTGCGCTTGTTTCTCATGGCACTGAGCCCGACCCGCTTTTCAATTTCGGTAATAACCTCGCGCTCACGCTGTTCGAGCGACGCCTCGAGGACTTCACCCAACTGCCCTCACGGAAGTCTTCCGGTCAAACCAGAGATGCGGATCGCATTCGATTACTCGACGAGGTGGCCAGAAATGGATACATCGAGAACTATAGCGGTGTCCGTGTCAGTGCAAGCGGACGCAAGTTCGAAATAAACAATGCAGTTGTCTGGACTGTCGGTGATGAGCATGGGGTGTATCGGGGCCAAGCGGCGAAGATTTCGACATGGCGGTATTTAGACTAAGCTGCGCCTGCACAGTAATTGAAGGAGATAGGCATTGAGCGAATCGAACGTAGATAAATCAGAGACGGCGCCAGCCCCGGGTGGCTCTAATACTATCGAGTGGGACGATTTCATGCGCGTGGATCTTCGCGTTGGCACTATAATTTCGGTCGAAGAATTTCCGGAGGCGCGCAGGCCAGCCTATAAACTGCAGGTCGATTTTGGTGATGCCATTGGCATAAAAAAATCTAGCGCACAGATCACCGAACTCTACGATCGTGATTCTTTACTGGGGCGCCAAGTGCTTGCCGTAGTCAATTTCCCACCCAAGCAGATTGGGCCGTTTATGTCGGAGTGTCTAGTAACTGGCTTTCACGATGCCAACGGCGCCGTGGTGTTAACGATGCCAACAACTGAGGTGCCAAACGGCTCGCGCTTGATATGAACATTACGCTTCTGAGTAACCGTGACTTGGCGAGCTGCGTTGCCCTTAATCACCTGTTGCCCGCGCTGTCGGCGCATCGGGTGACCGTCTTTCTGTCGTCTCAAGTCGGCAAGTCAGCCGGCAACTCAGCTGGTAAAACCAATAGCGAGCGGCGTCGCCCAGAGTCGCTAGACACGCTCACGTTTTATGAACAGACGCTTGTGAATGATATCGTTTTTCCGCTCTGCGATAGGATAGGCGGCACTGTTCGCAGCCTGCTGACGTTTAAAGGGTTGGAGACGTTTCTTGCTGCGCCCATCGAGGAGTTAAACGACATCAATGCAGCCGGCCTGCCCAGGTTCGCGGCAACGACGCCAGATCTCGTGCTGTCGATTCGGTACGGCGTGATTCTGCGCGAAGAGGCAATCGGCGTTCCAACTCTCGGCGTGATAAATCTTCACTCTGGCCGCCTCCCAGACTATAAAGGCGTCATGGCGTCTTTTAGAGCAATGCTCAACGGTGATGCCGAGCTTAATATGACGCTACACACAATCGACGACAGTGGTATTGATACGGGTCGTATTCTCGCCATGTCCTCGTTTGCGGTCGATCGGCAAAAGTCCTACCTGTGGCATGTGTTGGGTCTTTATGAAGGGGGGTGTCAGTTGTTGGCTGAAACGGTCAATGCTTTAGGTGAGGGGGAACGGCCCGAAGGCATTGAGCAAGCAGCACTCGAGAACGCAGGCAACTATTTTACTTTTCCTACTCAGGATGAGTTAAACGACTTTGCCGCACAAGGATTGAAGCTCGTCGAAGGCGACGAGATTAGGCAGGTGATGGAGAGGTTTTATGCCGACGTTTAGCCACCACAACATACGCCTCTCGCAGATCGAGGACACAGCGAAGGTGCTATCCCTCTACCGAGACGTTGCAGAGAAACCGGGCGGACTGGCACGTCTGCCTTTCGAGATAACAAGCCACTATGTTGAGAATTTTTTGAAGGCGACGGTCTCGCGCGGTCTTGGCTTCGTAGCCGTCGACAACGATGACGATGTTGTCGCTGAAATTCACGCCTATTCGCCAGAGATTTTTTGCTTCTCGCATGTACTCACAGACCTTACCATTGCTGTGCATCCTCGTTTTCAGGGGGACGGAATAGGGCGCGCGCTTTTTGAGCAGTTCCTCTCGATTGTTGCCTCGGAGCGCGCGCATATTAGCCGAGTAGAGCTTATCGTGCGTGAATCCAACGAACGCGCGCTCGCGTTTTATGAGAGTCTAGGATTTGAGCGCGAAGGCGAAATGCGTGGTCGCATCCTCAATGCAGATGGCAGCTTGGAAAGTGATATACCTATGGCTTGGCGCCTGCGCGCGAAACGAGAGTAAGTTGACGTGATGAATGGGGTTACCGATTTACAGCAATTGTTAAAGTCACTTGCTCCGCGTTTACTCTCTGGCGAATGGGCGTTTTGCACGCCTACGCCTGCGCAGCTTGATGCTACGCCGCGGCTTGCCGATGAAGCGCTCTCAACTTTTAGAGAGAGCGAGGGGCTTAGCCTGCTTCTCCCGATTGAGCGCGCGACCGAGCTTGAACTGAGTTTCGATGGCAGCTTTACAGGCATTACTCTCGATGTGCACTCAAGCTTGCATGCGATAGGATTAACCGCGGTGGTTGCGACCCGTTTGGGCGAGTCTGGAATAAGCGCGAATGTTATCGCAGCAGCTTTTCACGATCATGTGTTTGTACAAACCGCGGACGCCGCCAGAGCGCTGGACATTTTGAACTCATTGCATGGATAACTTTGCTAGCAACCAGGTCTTCCCCATAATCTGCTATATTAATTCCCACTATTACTTTATGAGGTTCCAATCATGACTCGTCTGTTTCCCAAGCTGTATCCAACGCTTAGTTCTGCAATAGCTGCAGCGTCGCTTCTTGGCGCGCTGAGCGCTAACGCGTTCGCTGTCGAGCCAACCGATCCGACGCTCGCCGACATCACTAATTTTCGTCAGTACAGTGCAACTTTTGCAAGCTCGGGACAACCAACCAAAGACCAGTTTTCGGCGATTGCAGAAAATGGGTTTGAGCGCATTGTCTATATCGCGTTCACTAACAACACGAACGCTTTGCCCGATGCAGATCAGGTCGTGAAAGGATTAGGTATGGAGTATATGCATATTCCTGTGACGTGGGATAATCCACTGCCATCGGATTTTTATGCCTTTGCCGACTCGCTACGCCGCGATACCGATAAAAAAACACTGCTACACTGCCAGGTTAATGCCCGTGCTACGGCGTTTAGTTTTCTCTATCGCGTGATTTACGAAGGAGTAGACATCGCAGAGGCGAAGGCTGATATGAATACGGTGTGGCAGCCTAACGAGACATGGCGTGATTTTATTGTCGCGGTGCTCGCGGAAAACGGAATGTCATCTGAATGCGAGGATTGCGACTGGACTCCATCGCAAATGTGATGACCGCTCGCTAAACCTTGTCTGCAGAGCGCTTCTGCAAAAAAAAATGGCGGGCTCTTGTAAAAAGGCCCGCCATTTTTTATGTGTTGTAGCTAGATGGCGCTGTCAGAGAGTACTGACAACGCCTTGAGGCACAACATTGGTTTTCTCTACTCAGAGCCGCCTTGCTCTACGTTCTTCCACGTATAGAAGCCCATAAACATTTCTTCCCAGCTCTGCTCACCCCAAGTCACTTCCGTTGCTGGGTCGGGATTGTAGGGGTTCTGTGCAGAGTTATCGAACGCACCTGTAGCGACGATCTTTGTGCCAGCTGGCACTCTGAGTGGTTCGGCTAGCTCGTGCTTCAACTGCCAGTTAAACGAATAAGCAGGCACCGATAAGAGGAGCTCTTCGCCGCCATCAGGGTATTG
>LICD01000047.1 GCA_001438145.1 OM182 bacterium BACL3 MAG-120619-bin3
GGATCGAACAGCAGCACGCCAACCGCGCGTGGCCGCAGAAGCAGCTCGCGCGTCATTAATTCGCTCCACCCGCCCGCAAACAGCGAGTGGCGCAGCTTTAGCCTATCTACCCGCAGAAAACTGTCGAACAGCGTCTCGCGGTGGTCGACTTCGATCTTGAGTTCGGGCTGGGTCATGGCGGCTAGTTCTATCGGTTTAGTCTTTTGAGATTACTTGTTCGTCTGCTTAATCGCGCGCAGTGACCTCTAAAAGATGAAAACCAAACTGGGTCTGCACAGGGCCTTGCAGCGAGCCGACCGGTGCACTAAACACAACCTCGTCGAACTCTTTAACCATCATGCCAGGACCAAACGAGCCGAGGTCGCCGCCTTGCGCTTTCGAAGGGCACGAAGAATGCGCCTTAGCAACGTCGGCAAAATCTTCGCCACCGTCGATGCGGGTTTTTAGGTCTACGCACTCTTGCTCGGTCTGAACGAGTATGTGGCGGGCGCTTGCAGTTGTCATAATAGTGTCCTTCTGTAATTACGTCGTTAGCGACTTCTTTTTCGAGGAGCCATTGTAGGGACGGCTCCCAAGGATGTACAGGCACACAGCCGCCGGATTCTGGGCTATAATCCGGCGATTACTTTCTCAGGATTCCCCATGGCTTTTTCAGACCCCGCGCCGCGCCGGCACGTTCACACCCGAGCAATTCACTACCGCGGATACGAGCGCGAAGATGGCTTATGGGATATCGAAGCGCACATGACCGACACGAAAACGTATCAGTTTCGAAACGATTGGCGTGGCGAGGTGATGATAGGTGAGCCGCTACACGAGATGTTATTACGCGTAACTATCGATGACAGTTTTACGATAAAAGACATTGAAGCCGCAACCGAGCATAGCCCGTTCGAAATGTGCCCCAGCATCACGCCCAATTACAAAAAAGTGATTGGCATTCAGATGGGTCGCGGCTGGCGCCAAAAGGTAAGAATGCAAGTTGGAGGCACCAACGGGTGCACCCACCTAACCGAACTTTTATACCCCATGGCAACCGCCGCTATGCAAACCATCTGGCCACTCATGAAGCATCGCCAGAACAAAGCCGACTCGCATATCGAGCCATCGGACAAACGCCCAGGCGTAATCGATACCTGCCACGCATGGGCCGCCGACTCGCCGGTGGTGAAGATGAACGCGCCGAAGTTTTATACAGGGGAGTAGTTGGGCGTAGCTCCTTAAAAAGGGGTCTGACCCCTTAAACGACCCCTTAAAACGAGCCCTCAGAACGAAACAAAGAACCGCGCACCGCGTCCTTCGCGGCCGCTTTCAAGCTCGACCGACGCTCCGTGTGCCATCGCAATCTCACGCACAATGGCCAAGCCTAAACCGCAGCCTTCGCCGGCTGCGGGCGACGGCCTAAAGAAGCGGTCAAATATTTGCGGCCAGTAGGCTTCCGAAATGCCCGGTCCGTTGTCTTCTATGGCAAACACTACATTGCCGTTTTTATTGTCAACGCTTACCCAAACGCTGCCCCCCGCTTGGGTGTAGATAATCGCATTTTCGATCAAGTTACCCACCATCTCTGATACAAGAGTGAACTCGCATTCGGTTAGCTGAATGCGCCTTTTCTATTGGATTATAACTTCGTAAACACCGATCGATTCAAAAACAACCTTACCGCACTGGACCGGCGAGAGAATGGATTACAAAGTGGCGCTGGATGTCTTGGTTGGGCTTAGACCAGAGGCTATTTAAAAAACTTAGGAAAAACCACGCCGATGCTTACGCCTTCGGCATCGATGCGATTCTCCGCGCGTATCGAGCCGCCGTGATACTCGGCGATTAGGCGCGCGATATGAAGACCCATGCCTAGGTGTGGTTCTTTTTGTTTTTCTTGAGGGCGTACCGAGATCATCGACTCGAAAACGCGGTCTTTCATTTCTTCAGGAAGATAGGGACCTGCGTTAGAGACGCGAACCAAAATATGGTCACGTAGGGTTCGGCACTGAAACACGATCGGCTGGTCGGGATAGGAGAATTCGACGGCATTTGCCGCGAGCTTGTCGAGCAACTGGGCGACATATTCGGGCACACCGTTAATGAACATTTTGCCTTCTTCGGTGGCGAGTTCGAATTTTGAGTCGGGATAGGCGAGTTTATAACCCTCTACACAGCCGTAAACGACGGCGTTAACATCCATCTTCTCTTTGTCCGATGTCTCGAGCATTTGCTCGAGGCGTGTCGCCTCGCTCATGCTCGTTAAAATCAGATTAAGTCTACTAATGCCCTCTTCGGCACGGGCGATGTAAACAGCCGTTTCGGGATCGGTGCTGTTCATTGAAAGGTTTTCGATCGAGCTGCGAACAACGGTGACCGGCGTGCGCAATTCGTGTGATAAACGCGAAGACATGTTCTCGAGATAACTCGTATACTGAGACAGTCGTTCTACTATATTCGCAAAACTGCGCGACAGATCACCTATTTCATCCGAATTTCGCGACGGGATCATCGTGTTCTTAACCCTGCCCGAATCATCAATTATGCGCTCGGCTTGATTGCGCAGTGTGCGGATACGCGTAGAGATTCTCGAGGCGAATAAGAAGAGACCGAGTACAACAACGAGCATAACCGCGAGGATTGTATTGAACAGTGTTTCGAGCGCCTGATTGCGAAAAGTACGTAGGCCGTTCATGTTCTGATCGACGACCACGGCACCCAGTATTTCGCCGTCGGCGAGAATAGGGTGCGCGGCCTCGAGGAGTCGTGTTTGCGTATTGGCGAGCGAGCGAAACTGGGTAATGGCCTCGCCCTGTAACGCGGCGTCAATATGGGCGCCTTCGCGCGTGACTCCCGAATACAATTCGTCGATAAAGTCGTTGCTGGGTTTGGAGAGTATTTGGTAATAGACAGGGTTAAGAATTTTTTCCTGAATGAAACCAAAAATAGGGTTTGAGGACTGATTGCCGGTTGGCGGCATAAGTGTGATGCCGGTTGCGGTTTGAATATCACCAACGGTAAGCAAGACTCGCCCGCTGCGATCGACAACCTGAATGCGTGCGTTAACGTGACCCATGCCGGCGACGATGCGATCGATTTCCGGTGTCGGGAGCCGCAGCGAGCCAAGGTCGTTTATTGACGCGGTGTCATAGGTTGCAATCGCAGTTGAAACCGCACGCGTGTCTACGTCGTCAACGTCGAATAAGGCGAAACCTAAGCGCGAGCCGAGCATGTCGAAGGGAATTTGCAGTTCGATTTCATAGCCTTCGTCGGTTTCGTACCACTGACCGCTTATGCGTTCTTCATGAACTGGATCGGCAAAATTCTCGTCGACAGAGAAGGGGTATAGAAATTCGGGTTCGTGCGGCGCAACGATATAGTGTTTTACTTCGTCGCCTTCGCGGCTGAGCATCGAGATGCGCAAGAAGTCTGAGCGATTAACGCGCAGACTGTCGCGGCTGCGATAAACAACGGCGTCGTCGCGCACCTTAAAATACGCATAGAGCGAGCCGTTGTGCGAGCCGACCATAGTGCGGTAGCTGAGCGTATCGTCGCGGCCGTAATAGCGCGAGGGGTTAGCCACGGTGCGCAGGTAGGCGCTGTCGTCGTAAGCTACTTCGTAGCGCTGATATTCGCCCCAGTCAACGAGCGAGCCGTCGTTCAGAGACAGCGCAGAAAAAATAGGATAGACGTAAAGATCTTCGGTGCGACGCGCAGGCTCGTAACTGCCTTCGTCGAATAATTCGGGGCGTTCGTTAAGCGCGGTGGCGAGCGCCTGCGCGGTGCCAAGCACGGTTTGCTCTTGCCCGCGACGCAGATACTCCTCCATTTCGAGAATGTATTGATAACCTAGCCAAGGAATAACTAGCAAGAAAGCCGACATGAAAACAAGTTTGGAGCGAATACCAAACGGATTGCGGCTTACCTGCACACTCACGCTACGCGGCCTCGTCGGTTATGTTCCAACGGTAACCCATGCCGTAAACCGTCTCGATGCAATCGAAGTCGTCGCTGATCAACAAAAACTTTTTTCGAATGCGTTTTACGTGCGAGGTAATCGTGCTGCCGTCGACAAATATTTTCGACTCTTGCATGAGCACTTGGCGGCTCTTTACGTGGCCAGGGAATTTCGCGAGTGCGTGCACCATCCAGAATTCGGTAACAGTTAAACCAATCGGGTGGCCGTCCCAGGTCACAGTCAAACGGCCAATGTCGAGTACCATCTTGCCTCGGTGTAATAAACTCTCGGGTGAAGGCGGCTGATCGATAACGTCTTGGCGGCGGAATAGCGCAGCAATGCGGGCGGTGAGATGGGGCAGGCTAATGTCTTTGGTGAGGTAATCGTCGGCGCCCATGCGCAAGCCACTAACGGTATCGAAATCGTTGTCGCGCGCGGTGAGAAAGATGATTGGTAGCGTCTCCGACATCGACCGCAGCGCCTGACAGAGAGTAAACCCGCCGTCGATTTCGTTTTCGAGACCGATATCGATGATAGCGAGATTAGGCAGGCGCATATCAAACGCAGCCATCGCATCTTTGCGATTGGCGTAAGTCTGTACTTCGTAGCCCTGTTTACGCAAAACATCGGCGTAGTTTTCTCGAATGGCGGCTTCGTCTTCGACGATCGCGATACGTCTGCTCATTTCGCACTCTCGTTAGTTATTACCTAGGATGGCCGCGACTATACCCGAATCCACGACCGCCGCGCAGCGCATTCCTACGGCTTGTAGCAATTGCCACCATTTTGCCATATTTAATCAGCAACAAGCCCCCCAGCACAGGGTGTTTAGTTACAAAGTGCAGGTTTAATGCTCCCATCAAAGTAGAAAAGTGTGACGGAGATGCCATGAAAGACCTGCGACTCGTTATTGGTAACAAAAACTATTCCTCTTGGTCATTAGTGCCTTGGCTATTGCTCAATATGCACGACGTCGATTTTGAAGAGATCCAAATAGCCCTCTATCAAGATAACACCGCCGAGAAGCTCGGTCCCTATTCCCCATCGCTTAAAGTGCCGGTGGTGCAACATCACGATGTAACGGTGTGGGACTCGCTGTCGATTTGCGAATACCTTTCCGAAGAAGTGCTGTTAGGCGCAGGCTGGCCGGTTGGTGCAAAACGACGCGCTGCGGCACGCTCTATCAGTGCCGAAATGCATTCTGAGTTTCCTCACCTCAAGCGCGACTGGCCGATGAACTGTTCGGCAAGCGTGTCCATGAAGCCGTCGGAGGCGCTGCGTGATGAGATCGCTCGTATCGATGCGATCTGGAGCTGCTGCCGTCGCCGCTTTGGCGAGAACGGTAATTACCTGTTTGGTCGATTCTCGATTGCCGACTGCTATATGGCGTCGGTTGCGATTGTCTTTAACAGCTATGGCGCAGAACTCAGCGCCGAGGCGAACGCCTACAAAGAGGCGTTGCTCGACAACCCGTTCGTGCAAAAATGGATGCTTGCTGGTCAGCAAGAAGAACGCGAGGCGCATGGCGGGCGCATAACACTCACCAGCGTAGGGTAGTTGTTGGGTAGTTTTAGGCTAGTTGCCTAGCTGGTGCGCGTCGGCAAAACGTCTCGTAGCTTATCTGCCATCTCGAGAATGGCGATTTCGGTTGTCGCCCAATCGATACAGGCATCGGTAACCGACACGCCGTATTTAAGCTCGTTCAGATCTTTTGGAATGCTCTGATTGCCCGCATTAATATTGCTCTCGACCATCACGCCGATTATCGATTGATTCCCTTCCATGATCTGATGCGTCACGTCTTTCATACTAGCGGCTGCACGTTCGGGTCTTTATTCGAATTCGCATGGCTGCAGTCGATCATAATGTTATTGGTCACCCCTCCGTCGAGCAGCGCATGCTCGCATTGCGCCACGTGCACGCTGTCGTAGTTAGGGCCATTGCTGCCGCCTCGTAGCACGACATGCCCATAGGGATTGCCCTTGGTCTCAACAACCGACACCTGCCCCTTGCCATTGATGCCAAGAAAACGATGCGGATTGGACACCGACTGCATGGCGTTAACCGCCACGGTTAAGCCGCCATCGGTGCCATTTTTAAAACCTACTGCCGAAGACAATCCAGACGACATTTCGCGGTGGGTCTGCGATTCGGTTGTCCGCGCGCCGATAGCCGACCACGAAATAATATCTTGCATATACTGCGGCGAAATAGGATCGAGCGCCTCGGTTGACGTGGGCAGGCCAATGTCGACGATGTCGAGCAGCAGTTCGCGGCCTTTACGTAAGCCATCTTCGATTTTAAACGAGTCGTCTAAGTAAGGATCGTTAATCAAACCCTTCCAGCCGATTGAGGTACGCGGCTTTTCGAAATACACGCGCATGACTATATAGAGCGTATCGGCGACCTTGTCGGCCAGCCCCTTGAGCTTACGCGCATAGTCTAGCGCAGCGTCGGTGTCGTGTATCGAACAGGGGCCAACCACCACAAACAGGCGCGGGTCTTTGCGGTCGAGGATATCGAATATCGTCTGCCGCGCAGCAACCACCGCGTCGAGGGAATCGCCAACGAGAGGCAACTCCGATTTCAACTGTTCGGGGGTGATGAGTGCCTCGTTTGAGGCGATATTTAGATTATCACTTTGCATGGGATTCACTTTTAGGCGGCTGGCAATAATAGCAAATAGATGCTGACTCGCAATGCCTTTGTTAATCAGGGTTTTAGTTAGAGTTTTTTGGCTACCGACCGAAAACCTAGAGATCAGCAATCCACACTTTAACAGGAGTTACCGTGCAAATAAGCCAAAATTTCGACGGTGGAAACATCGAGGTCGTGAGCGCCGAGTCAGCGCACGACATCCGGCTCAACATTCGGCACGACCAAGACTCCGAGTTTTATCAGTGGTTCTATTTTCGGCTGAGCGGCGCGCGTAATATTGCCTGCACGCTTAAGATTCTCAATGCTGCCGGCGCGGCGTATCCCAAGGGCTTCGAAAACTACCGCGTAGCCTATTCCTACGACCGCCAACACTGGAATCGCTGGCCTACTTCATTAGCCAACGGCGTGCTGTCTATCGAGATCACGCCCGAGCAAGACTCCGTCTATTTCGCCTATTTTGCGCCCTATTCTATGGAGCGTCACGCCGACCTTATCGCCCGCAGCCTGCAGTCAGCGCGCTGCAGCCTCGAGGTAGTGGGGCAAAGTTTAGACGGTCAAGACATCGACCTGCTCAAAATAAGCAGCGGCGGCAGCACACCTACCAAGCATTGCTGGCTAATCGCGCGCCAACACCCCGGCGAGACCATGGCGCAGTGGTGGATGGAGGGGGCGCTGGAGTGGCTGCTCGACCCAACCAACGCACAAAGCCGAGCACTGCTTGAGCGCTGCACGTTCTTTGTGGTGCCTAATATGAACCCCGACGGCAGTCGCCGCGGCCATCTGCGCACCAACGCCGCCGGACGCAATCTGAACCGCGAGTGGGCAGCGCCTGCTATGGACGCCGCGCCCGAGGTGTTTGTTGTGCGCGAGGCGATGGCGCGCGAAGGGGTCGATTTCTTCCTCGATGTGCATGGCGACGAATCGCTGCCTTACTGCTTTATCGCAGGCGTAGAGGGACTTAGCGGATGGGATGAGAGTTCACAGGCGCAGTTAGACTTTTACAAGAATCGCCTTGCCGATCTTAATCCCGACTTCCAAACTGCCGTGGGTTATCCTCCCAAAGCCCCCGGCGAGGCAAATCTCACCATGGCCGGTGGGCACGTCGGGCACCACTTTGGCTGTTTGGCGATGACGCTGGAAATGCCCTTTAAAGACACAACAGCAACGCCCGAGCCCACTGTGGGTTGGAACGGGCCGCGCAGCAAGGCACTCGCGCACTCGTGTTTGCTTGCCGTTGGCGACTATTTTGACAGCAAGGTCAGCCAGTAACTTTTTCGACCAAGCGGCGTTATACGGTTATGCGGCTATAAGGTTGTAGAGCACACGATTATTGTTAAATTGTCGCTTTTGGTAACACTGTGTAGAATGCCGCTTCAATTATCGATCCTACTCAAGGCAATATATTATGGGACGAATAGCTCAACTCGCAGGTGTCGTGGCTCTTACGGCACTCAGCGCCTCAATCAGTCAAGTTAGCCACGCTGCCGACGATCTTTACGACGTGTTAGCGCTAGCGCTCAAAAATGACCCAACGCTGCGACAGGCCGAAGCGAATTACCGCGCAAATCGCGAGAACATGATTCAGAGCCGAGCCAATCTATTGCCTAGCCTCAACGCGACGGGCAACACAACGCGCTCTACGAATGGACCATCCAATGAAGTCCGCGGAGTAAACCTGTTCACAGGGCAGCCGCAAATACAGGCTGCTCATAGCTTCAGACCCGGTGTTAACAATCACGGCTGGGGCCTGAACCTAGGCCAGAGCCTGGTCGATCTTGCTCAATGGTACGGCTTTCAGAGCGCTCGAGCCGCAGACAAAGCCGCCGCGGTTAACCTCGCAGCGCAAGAGCAAGACCTGATCATGCGCGTGTCGATGGCGTATTTCGATGTCCTGCGCGCAACCGACCTTCTCGACACTAATATTCAAGAGGAAGAGGCTGCTCAACGCTCACTGGAGCAAACCCAACAGCGTGAAGAAGTTGGGCTTGTTGCTATAACCGATGTGTACGATGCACAAGCGGCCTACGACCTTGCGCGCAACACGACAATTATCCAGCAAGACCTGCTTCGCTCGAGCTACGAAGCACTCGAGGCAATCACCGGCCAGCCTCACCCCGAAATTAAGACCCTCGACTCTGAGTTTCCCATAATGACCGCCGATGGCGCGCTTATTGAGTGGGAGATTCAGGCTAAAGACAGCAGCCTTGCAATCGCCGCAGCTCAATTCACCTTGGATTCGCAGGAAAAGAATCTCAAGGCACGTAGATCCGATCACCTACCCACTATCGCGCTTGCCGGTAACTTTACCCACAGCGTGTCCGACCCGCTATTTCAGCCGGGCATCGGCTTCGCGGTTGGTGGCGGCGCGTTCGACCGCACCTCACTCGCTCTTAATCTCACCATTCCGCTCTACAACGGTGGTGCGGTAAGCTCGCGCAGGCGTGCTGCCGAATACAATGTGATTGCGGCAAAAGAGTCACTTGAGTTTACCGAACGTCAGCTCACGCAGAATATCCGCAACGCTTACCGGCGTGTGAACACCGACGTGAAGGTAATCGATCAGCGTAATCAGTCGATTCTCTCGGCGCAGACCGCACTCGAGGCAACCGAATTGGGCGCCGAGGTGGGTACCCGCAACATTGTTGAGGTGCTCCGTGCTCGCGAAAACCTCTATCGTGCCCTGAGAAACTATGCCGACGCGCGATATACCTACATACTCGACAGCCTTTTCCTAAAGCAAACCGCCGGTATTCTGTCGCCGCAGGATGTTATCGAATTGAACGAATGGCTTGCTGAAGACTAGACTCAAAATTCAGTTTAGTAGCGCTCCTTGCCATAAAGCCGACTTTCCAGTGTTGCACCAGCGACCGTCAGGAGAGTTGGCTTTATTTTTCCCCCACTAAAATCCCACCAAAATGCTTTGAAATAACGCGAATTTTCGATTATTTGACATAAATTTTCGCTTTCCCACCACTTGCCTCTAAAGTAAGAGCTCAAGCAGACGATACCGCGGCACTGATCCTAAATCGCCCTAAGACGAGGATTTCTATGCCAGTTTTAAAACTCTCGCAAGGTTTGCTAGAGAGTCTAAATAGTCGCGGAAAAGACAAGGAAGATTTCTTCGATTCGACAACAAAAGGCCTGATGGTTCAGGTGCGCGCGAGTGGACGCAAAACATACTATTTCCGCGAGCGTGGTGAAGACGGGAAAACGATTCAGCTAAAAATCGCCGATGCCGACGCTATTCGCCTAAACGTCGTGAGAGAATTGATCAAACAGCGCCGCGCAGCACAAGCAAAGGCCGCGCTCGCCACATTTGCTAATCCGATGGCTGAGGCGTTAGTCGCGCCGCCCTCAGAACCCGCGGCCTCTTCACCTCTGCTCGCAACCTTTGTCCGCGAAGCCTACCTTCCCTTTATAAGGACATACAAACGCTCGTATTCTTGCGACGTCAGCCTGCTGAATAATCACGTACTCCCCTTTTTTGGCGACAAACAGCTTCACGAATTGACCAAAAGCGATCTTGTCGACTTTATTAACACGCGTCGCGCGACGCATAAGCCTGGCACTATTAACCGGGTAATTATCCTTATGCGCTACATCTATAATCTAGCGCTTAAGTGGGAGACTCCCGGCGTCGACAAGAATCGCGTGTCGGGCACCCCGCTGCTCGAAGAGAATAACAAGAAGGAACGCTTCCTTACCTCCGAGGAGGTCGACCGGCTTGTCTATTGCGTTAAGATCTCGCGCAATCCGATGCTCAAATATATTGTCCCCGGGCTTATTCTCACCGGCGCGCGCAAACAAGAGCTGCTGAAGTCACGGTGGGTGGACTTCGACTTCGACACGAAAATATGGCGCATACCCATGAGCAAATCTGGCAAAGCGCGGCATGTCCCCATATCCGACTCGTTAGAGCTGCTGCTAAATTCCATCCCAAAAACATGTGAGTGGGTCTTCGCTAACCCCAAAACGCTCAAACCATTTACGAGTTTCTTTTACTCATGGGACACCGCTCGCTGTCAGGCCGGATTGGACGATGTGCGGGTTCACGACTTAAGGCACAGCTTCGCCAGCTTTTTGGTGAACAACGGCCGCAGCCTGTATGAGGTTCAGCGCATCTTGGGTCACACCCAGATCAAGACCACACAGCGCTATGCGCACCTCGACCAGAGCTCTCTGCTCAGCGCGGTGAATGAGATAACCAGAGCTGCACCGAACATCCTCGGCGAGGGGTCGAGGCCGCAGCACCTACCAGATATAACCAAAGCGCAGGTGGTGAGAGCATCGAAAGCATCACGAGAGCCGACGCGAAAAGCCTGCCCACACGAACTTGAAATAATCGCCCGCGCCGAGGCGCTTCGCGCAGGAATCGCCTTTTGATCGCCTCTCGGCTACAATTCGCAGCAACTGCCAGATTCGTCCGGCAAGAACTTGAATACCAGACCTAATTAGGGACCAAAGCAATGGCTACAATCACGATCGATGGCAAAGAATACGATACAGATACACTCTCCGACGAGACTAAAGCGCAGCTAGGCAGCCTACAATATGTGGACTCAGAGCTTGCGCGCCTTCAGGCTCAGGCAGCTGCGCTTCAGACAGCTCGCATCGCCTACGGCCGTGCGCTTAAAGAGACTCTGGAAAACGGTTCTGCACCGCAGCAAGAAGAAGTAGCTGTTGAAGGGCTAGGCGACACGATTCAGTTCGACAAGTAAGAGCCCGCCTCTTATCGAGAACGCCACGAAACGGCTGCTGGGGTCTCCCTCGCAGCCGTTTTTTGTCGGCATTAGCTAGGAAACTAATCGGTGCCTCAGCGCGTCTTACTCTCATAACCGCGAGCTTGCCAGACTTTTAGTTTTAGCGAGACAGATGGCAAAAATGTAGGAAAATTTCTTAGCAACGACTACACGAAATTCGATCATTAATCATCGTCGAAGGACAAAAAATGAAACTTATACAGGATGTTAAGGGCGCTGCAGCGGACTCTCTGAGTGTCGGCCGGCTACCAAAAATTCACCGAGTTTCTTCCTTTCTTCTACCAAGCTTCTACGCATTGACTATTTTGTGGGCGCCACAGAGTCTGGCGCAAACAGTCGGCGTTGAGCCGCGTGGCCCGCTGACGCTGTTCGAGGCAATCGATACCGGCGAGCAGAACCGAAGCGCGAAGAATAACCCAAACAATCGCCGTGAGCAGCCCGGTTCGGGCGGCGCCGACGAAACACCCGAATTTAGTCTAATGGGTATGACGCGCATCGGCGCTAAACGCTCGGTGCTTTTGCTGCATAAATCGGGCACACCCATTTCGCTCGAGGTTAGCAATGGCGGTAACAATGGCGCAGGCACGCCCATCCCTAAATATGAAACCTATGCCCTCATTGGCTCGGCCAACGGAGAGGTTATTGTGCAGTATCCCCCCTCGCGACCTTGCCGCGCCTCCGAGGCGCATGGAATAACCTGCGACGCCGAAGCCAATCGCGCGATTTTGGCACTCGCCGCCGCCGACCCACTGCCCGTGCGGGTTACCGAAGAAATTCCTGAGGTGATTGCAGAGGAGAGCGAGCCACCACCCAATCCCTTTGAGGCATTGAGACAGCGCGCAGCCAATGGTCAGGCGAGCGATGTAATTAGTGCCGAAGATCAGCGCCGCTTTCGCCCGAGGCGCATTAACGCAGACCAAGTGCCCGATGGCATGCGCGTTGTGTCGACGCCTTTCGGCGATCGCCTAGTCGACATTTGAGACCTGCATGACCACACCGCGCCTCTCGGCCTCGATCGTGACTTACCAAAGCCCTCCCGGTGAGTTGCTGCGCCTGCTAGAGTCTATCTGCGTGGCGATGGAGGCCGTGCGTAACAGCGAAGTACGAGGCCGGGGAGTCGCAACCCTCGTAATACACCTTATCGACAATGCCGACATCCCCGAGCTCGATGTGCGACTGCTCGGCGTCGATAAAACCCGCCTTACCCTCGCCGGCATCACCCTTGTGTTGCATCAGGGCTGGGGCAACGTCGGCTACGGACGCGGGCACAACCGTGTCTTGTCGTTGCTCGACTCAGATTTTCATCTTGTGCTTAACACCGATGTCGAGATGGCATCCACTAGCCTCATTAAGGCAATTGATTACCTCGAGACCGCACCCGAGACCGTGCTCATAAGCCCAGCGGCGACCGATTTTCTTGGTAATAAACAGCACCTCTGCAAATCCTATCCTAGTCTTTTTATTTTTTGGCTGCGTGGCTTCGCGCCGCCGTTTGTTCGGCGTAAATTCGCCAAGCATATGGCCGCCTACGAGCGCCGCGACCTTGAGACCCGCCCAAGCGCCAAGACCGACAACAATGTCGCCTCGCCCGTTGAGATCGCCAGCGGCTGCTGCATGCTATGCCGCACTGCGGCGCTGCAGCAGGTGCACGGTTTCGACTCGGATTTTTTCCTCTATTTCGAAGACTTCGACCTGTCTTTAAGACTCGGCAAGCTGGGCGATGTTGTCTATTTGCCGTCTATGCGCGTGCGCCACGGCGGCGGCAATGCCGCTACCAAGGGCGGCAATCACCAACGCTACTTCCTGCGCTCGGCGCTGCGTTTCTTTAACAAAAA
>LICD01000048.1 GCA_001438145.1 OM182 bacterium BACL3 MAG-120619-bin3
TTGCTCTGGAGCGCCCGCGAGTGGTAGTTCCATACCGCGTTTAATTCTATTCATCGCCTAAAGTGTCGCCTTATCTACAAAGAGTGGGTGCCGCGCCCGAAGGTCAAAAGTCCAACTATTCGGTATTGCCTCTCGCTGCTCGCAAATCACTAATCGCACCCGCTATGGGGTTACCGCACAGTACGCGAAACAGGTAGGTTCGGATGCAGAAATTGAGACTTTTAAGTCTTCGAATCTGGCTATCACAACCCTGCCTTACGCGTCGACTGGCAGTCCTTTCGATGCACGGAATCAGTGAATTTGGGCGGGGCAAATTATAGACTTAATTGAAGGGAATTTCTAGCAAAAACAAGGGCAGGAAGGAATTCAGATAAACGCCACGAATCCGCATTCGGGGCGTTTACGGTAAGCGGAGGCCGCCGAGTCTACTCTTCGATCGGATAATACTGGTATTTGACGCCAGCCATCTTGTAGACCATACGCCCGACTTGGCAGCAGTAACCAAACTCATTGTCGTACCAAAGGTACAGCACGACGTTGTTTCCGCTAACGATGGTGGCGTTGGAGTCAACCACGCCAGCCTCACGCGTACCCACAAAGTCACTCGACACCGCGTCCGGCGATTCGGTATAGCTAATTTGGTTTTGCAATTTAGAATGCAAAGCGATGTCGCGGAGAAACTCATTGAGCTCGTCTTTACTCGTCGCATTTTCTAGCGTGAGATTGAGTATAGCCATCGACACGTTAGGGATTGGGACACGGATAGCGTTACCGGTAAGCTTACCTTCGAGCTCGGGTATCGCTTTTACGACCGCCTTCGCAGCGCCAGTTTCGGTCAGCACCATATTCAGCGCCGCACTTCGTCCGCGACGGCTACCCTTATGGTAGTTATCGATCAGGTTTTGGTCGTTTGTGTAGGCATGGACAGTCTCAACATGACCATGCGCGATGCCGAAACGGTCGTTGACGACCTTCAGCACTGGCGCAATCGCATTGGTCGTGCATGATGCAGCCGTAATAATTTTGTCGTCGGCGGTAATCTGATCGTCGTTGATACCATAGACAATATTCTTAATATCGCCTTTACCAGGCGCCGTAAGGATAACCTTCGCAGCACCCTTGGCATTCAGATGCCGCGACAGACCAGCCTCGTCTCTCCACATGCCGGTGTTGTCGATAATCAGCGCATCGTCGATACCATATTCGTTGTAGTCAATTTCCTCGGGTGAGTTTGCGTAAATCACCCGGATCTCATTGCCGTTCGCAATAAGCATGTTGCGCTCGTGATCGACACGCAGAGTGCCCTGAAAAGTGCCGTGAACCGAATCATTAGTAAACAGGTTAGCGCGCTTGTCGAGGTCGCCCTCACCGCCCGGTCTCACCACGATCGCCTTGAGACGCATAACCTCGCCGTTACTTGTGCGCTCGATTAAAAGCCTGGCCATTAAGCGACCGATACGACCGAACCCATAGAGAACAACGTCTTGCGACTTTGGTACCGGCTTTTCGTTCACGCCATCGAGGTAACCAAGCTCGGCTTTAACGAAGACGGCAACGCTTACGGCCTTGTCACCCTCGCTGGCTAGATGTTCCATGTATCGAACCGTTAATTTGCCGATATCAATCTGCGCGTTCCAAAGATCAAGCTTCGCCAACTCCATTAGCATGGGATGCGATTCAAATTCAGACATCTCGTTACGCTCGACTTGGCGAACGAATCGATGTGACTTCATAATAAAAGTCACTGAGCGGTTATGCAGTGGGCGGCCATAGATAAAAATACCTACGTTACGTTGGCTGAACAGCCTGCCGATAACAGGAATCATCTCCTGCACTAATGCTTCACGCTGCTTCCAGTCGCCAAAATAGTCGTCTACGCTAGGACGGATCACGAAATCCCCTTTCTCTTTGTGGCGCAGCACCTTGCCGTGCCTTATTAGCCAGCCGATGTACGCATAAGATCACCGCGAACGGTGAATTTGTAACCTCTAACACTCGCGCGACTCCTGGCGCAAAGAGGCTGATTAGAAGCGCGCTATTATCAGAGTAATAACCTGCTAGTGCAAGAAACACGGCCAAAACTGGGCTATACTCAGTGTTTGCTAGTCGCCCGGCCGCTGCCATGAACCCATTCAATCCCCCACTCCCCTCCGATGCTTATCAAACCCAGTATTGGAGCGATGCCCATGGCAGTGCGCGCAGCCTAGCCATAGCGCAGGCAGCGTCAGAGGCCCCCGGTCCTTTAGTCGTGATCTGTGAAAACAATGAAAGTGTCGAAGAGCTTCGACGCGAATTGCGTTATTTCACCTCCGTTTACCCAGCCCTCAAGCTTTTCACGCTACCAGACTGGGAGACGCTTCCCTATGACAATTTCTCGCCTCATCAAGACATCGTCTCTGATCGTTTGAGTGCGCTTTTCCATCTCCCGGCGCTTGAGCGCGGCGTTTTGGTCGTCTCGATAACCAGCTTAATGCACAAGTTGCCACCGAAGAACTACGTTCTGGCGAACACGCTTAAACTCAAGATAGGCCAGAATCTGGACATTAATCGCCTCCGCTCCCAACTCGTCTCTGCCGGCTATCAAAGCGTAGACGCAGTTTATGAACACGGCGAATTCGCCGTGCGTGGTTCGATAATCGACCTCTTCCCAATGGGTAGCAAACAGCCTTTTAGAATAGATTTGTGGGACGATGAAATCGAGACTCTTCGCCTTTTCGATCCCGAGACGCAATTGTCACAGGGTAAAATCGACGAAATCCGACTCTTACCGGGGCGCGAGTATCCGCTCGATGAAACCGGCATCACACGGTTTCGCAATGCCTTTCGCGATCGCTTCGACGTCGACCTGCGTCAGGCGCCTCTTTATCAGGATGTCAGCGAGGGCATCGCATCACCCGGGCTCGAATACTATCTAGCACTATTCTTCGATGAGCTGAATTCGGTTTTCGATTATTTGCCCGACTCCGCAACCTTATGCCGCCTCGGCAGACTCAAAGACGCAGGCGACAGTTTTTGGCTAGACATCGTATCGCGATTTGATGAGCGCCAATTCGATCGCCAGCGCCCCATTCTCAATCCCGATGAGAGCTTCATCCAGATAGATGAGCTACTCCGTGAATTTAAACGCTTTCGGCAAATAGAGTTTAAGCAAGACCCCTCGGCATACAGCCTAGGAAGCTCGCCTCTGCCAACGCTGTCGAGCGACAGTTCTTTAAAAATGCCCTTCGCTGCGCTGCTGCAGTTTCTGGCCGAGCGGCCGGATCAAAGAATACTGTTCTGCGCTGAAAGCGCCGGGCGCCGCGAGACACTCATCGAGGTTCTGAAACAGATTAGCCTAAGGCCACGTCAGTTCGACCATTGGCAAGATTTCGTTGATTCAGATGAACTGCTCGGCATCGCCATTGCACCGCTCGATCACGGGTTATGGCTAGAGGATCAGCAGCTGCTCCTCGTCACCGAGGCACAACTCTTTGGCAATCGCGTTGCGCAGCGCAGGCGCCGCCGCGCGACTCAGAGCAATACCGATTTTATCGTTAAGAGCCTGACCGAGCTCAGGCTCAACGATGCTGTGGTACACATAGACCATGGCGTTGGCCGTTATCGCGGGCTTGAGACAATCGTCACCGATGGTCAGGCAACCGAGTTTCTCATGCTCGAGTATGCGAATGAGGCGAAGCTTTACGTCCCTGTCGCCTCGCTGCATCTTATTAGTCGCTACAGCGGCGGCGAAGACGGCGCACCTCTCAATTCATTGGGCACCGACCAGTGGTCCAAGGCCAAGCGCAAGGCTGCCGAGAAAATACGCGATGTAGCAGCTGAATTGCTCGATATCTACGCCCAGCGCGAGGCGAAAAAAGGCTACACCTATAAAGTAACCGATATCGACTACGACAAGTTTGCGTCGAGCTTCCCGTTCGAAGAAACCGCAGACCAAGAAACGGCTATCGATGCTGTAATCAACGACATGGCATTGCCGCGCGCTATGGACAGGCTCGTCTGTGGAGACGTTGGGTTTGGTAAAACCGAAGTCGCCATGCGTGCTGCGTTTATCGCCGTGCAAAATAATAAGCAGGTCGCTCTCCTCGTCCCAACTACGCTCCTCGCACAGCAACATTACGAGAGCCTGAAAGATAGATTCGCCGACTGGCCAGTCGAGGTCGATGTCATAAGCCGCTTCAAAAGCGCCGCTGAGCAGAACGCGGTGCTCGAGCGGGTTGCCGCAGGCAAAGTTGATATTCTAGTTGGCACGCATCGCCTGCTAAACAATCAAATAAAGTACGCCGACCTAGGCTTATTAATTATTGACGAGGAACATCGCTTCGGTGTGCGTCAAAAAGAGAAGCTCAAAGAGCTTCGAGCTGATGTCGACATACTTACCCTAACCGCCACCCCGATTCCGCGCACGCTTAATATGAGCCTCGCCGGAATTCGCGATCTCTCTCTGATCGTAACGCCGCCGTCAAAGCGTCTTTCGGTTAAGACCTTCGTGCGAGAAACCCAAGACGGGCTCATTAAAGAAGCTGTATCGCGAGAGCTACTGCGCGGTGGCCAGGTCTTCTATCTTCACAACGAAGTGAAGTCCATCGAACGCACGGCAGCCCATCTGCAAGAAATCGTTCCCCAAGCCCGCATAGCGATTGCACATGGGCAAATGGCAGAACGAGATCTCGAGAAAGTGATGGCAGACTTCTATCACAAGAAGTTCAACATTTTGCTCTGCACGACGATCATCGAGACCGGCATCGATATACCGAGCGCCAACACGATAGTAATCGATCGCGCCGACAAGTTTGGCCTTGCACAGCTACATCAACTGCGCGGCCGCGTTGGACGTTCGCATCACCAAGCTTATGCGTATTTGCTGCTGCCCACGCAAACCAAACTCTCGCCAGATGCACAAAAGAGAATCGATGCGATTCAGGCTGCCTCCGACCTTGGCGCCGGCTTTACACTCGCCAGTCATGATCTCGAGATTCGCGGCGCCGGCGAACTGCTGGGCGACGAGCAGAGTGGTCATCTGCAGAAAATTGGCTTCACTCTCTTCACCGAAATGCTGGAGGAAGCAGTTGCTGCGATAAAAGATGGCCGGGCACCGAGCATCGATCTCGAGACGATAAAAGCAGTAGATATCAATCTGCGAATTCCGGCGCTTATTCCCGACGACTATTTACCTGATGTGCATATCCGTCTAATCATGTACAAGCGTATTTCGGCGTGTAAAGATGCTGACGAACTGCGCGAACTGCAAGTTGAGATGATTGACCGCTTTGGCATGCTGCCCAAACCCTTACAGCTTCTCTTCCGCGTGACACAGCTTAAGCTCGCCGCTCAGGGCTTTGGAATTAGCAAAATCGACGCCAATGCGGTTAGCGGTAGGTTCGAATTCAGACCCGACACGAAAGTCGATGGTCTGTCTCTGATCGAACTTGTGCAACAGCAGCCACAGCTGTTTAAATTTAGCGGACCTAATCAGTTGAATTTCACCCACAATGCCGAACAACCCGATGACAAATTGGACTTTATCGACGCCGTACTCGCCAGGCTTCGCATCGATGCGTAAGCACTCGCGGGTAAAACCGGTTGGCGCATTAAAGGCCGCGCTAGCTGCCTGCGTCGCCCTCGCCTCATTTGGCAGCACGGCACAAGGTGAGCGCTGGTTCACTTTCGAGGTCTCTGTTTTCAGTAACGAATTGGCAAGCGATCGGGCGCAGGAATTACCTATCAAAAAAGTGGATGCGGCGCTTAACAACGGCCCTGTTATTAATCTCACTCAGTTTTTTGATCTATTGAATATCGCACAGTGGCCGGACCAGACAGCAAGCCAGACTCCAGCAAGCCCAGAGCCGGTAAGCGAGCCCTTGCCGGAGCCGCTTGCTGCGGGTGAGAAAAGCTTTAAATTCGTCGACCTTATGCGCGACCCTTTGATTGCGCTTTCTTCGAGCGTGAGCGACTTCCAGCAGACCAACCGTGCCCTCGAACGCTCTCCCGACTACCGCCTATTAGCGCATGAGGTATGGCGACAGCCGCTTGCCGATGAAGGCAAATCGACTCCTATTCGGATTGTCGGCGGAAGGCAGCGCGCAGGCAGCTTCGAACTGATGGGAACGATTGACCTACATTTCAATAGCCGCCAAGACCGCATCGTTTTAGAGACAAACTTGATGTTGGAGGCCAACTCCACTGGCGACCTTGTCTTTCATCACCAGCAATCACGCGAGATGCGCAGCACCGAATTTCACTATCTAGACAGTCCTGCAATCGGCGTGATCATCCTCGCACAGCCTTATGAAGTACCGCCGCTCAACCCGCCGGGCTCGACTACTGAACTCGGCTGCTAGGCGCAATGAGTTCGCGCAGCAATGCGTGGAGAAAAGGCGATGCGGTATCGATCACTGCATAAATTTCGTCGAGTGTGATTGTTTCCTGAGTGAGACCCGCCGCCCAGTTAACGACAAGTCCAATCGTTGCGTAGTCTAAACCTGCCTCGCGCGCGAGGGCCGCTTCGGGCATTCCTGTCATGCCCACCATCGTGCACCCGTCGGCGCGCATCCTGCTAATCTCGGCATTCGTCTCAAGTCTAGGGCCCTGTGTACAGCCGTAAACACCGCCGTCGATTACTGTAGCAGGCTGCTGACAACCGGCATTGACCCGTGCTGCCGCTTCGAGCAACGCCTGGCGTAATTCCTGGTTGTAGGGCTCACCAAAATCAATATGGACGACACCCTCGAGGTTGTCTTCGTAAAATGAACTGATGCGACCGTAGCTGTAGTCTATAAGCTGCTCGGGTATTGCGATGGCACCGGGGCAAAGTTCGGGAGCAATGCCGCCGATTGCATTCATCGCCACGACACGCGTCGCGCCGGCAAGACGCAGCGCATCAATGTTGCCGCGATAATTTATTCTGTGCGGGGGCACGACATGCCCATCTCCATGCCTCGGAATAAAGAGTAGCTCTGTGCCCGCGTAAACATAGCGACTGAGTTGGATTTGCGTGTCGGCAAAAGGCGTGGCTATCTCTTCTTTGTGTAACAAGTCGAAGCCGCCTATTCCCTCAAGTGTATTAAGACCCGTACCGCCAATTAGCGCCAGCATAGTAGTTCACCCTCTGTTTTTCGAACGCGCAAGTTACGCGTCATACTGAATGTATTCAAGTCTATCAGCGCCAAGCAACACACCTAAACCGGCGCTTCGACACCACTTTTTCTGAATGAGGCTGTTCGAGCACCAATTATCTATAGCCTTTAAATCCTAGCATCTGCCACAATACATTCTCTGCAATCTAGGCAGCATACAATGCTCGGCCCAGCAGCGGACCTATCTCTTTAAGATTTTGGAGTCACTCATGCAGCGTATTATCCTGTTTATTCTGACCAACCTCGCGGTGATGTTGGTACTAAGCGTCGTACTCGCCATTCTCATGCCCGCACTGGGTCTCGACTCATCAAGCAATATGGGCCTGCTCGTGATTAGTGGCGTCTTCGGAATGGGCGGCTCGGTTATCTCACTTATGATGTCTAAGTGGATCGCCAAGCGTAGCGTCGGTGCGAGGGTCATTGACCAACCGGCAAACGAACACGAACGCTGGCTTGTCAGCACAGTAGAAAGCCAAGCGCGCAAAGCAGGAATAGGCACACCGGAGGTGGCGGTCTATGAATCACCCGAAATTAACGCCTTTGCAACCGGTGCGAGCAGAAACAACGCCTTAGTTGCCGTCAGCACAGGGCTCCTGCGAAGCATGACCCGCGAAGAGGCTGAAGCTGTTCTCGCTCACGAGGTAAGTCATGTTGCTAACGGCGATATGATCACCCTCACCCTGATTCAGGGTGTGCTGAACACTTTCGTCTTTTTCTTTGCCCGGATCGCTGCTAGTGCGATCAACCGAGGTAGCAATAATCATTTCGTCTACTTTATGACGGTAATGGCATTTCAAGTGGTATTCGGGATGCTCGCAAGCATTGTTGTCATGTGGTTCTCGCGCCAGCGGGAATACCGTGCCGATGCAGGTGGCGCTGAACTTGCTGGCAAGCAGAAGATGATTGCGGCGCTGCAAAAGCTACAGTCCAACCAAGCAGGCGGCAAAATCGAAGGCCAGCTAGACGGGCAGTTGACCGCCTTTGGAATTAGCGGCGGCCGCGCTATGGGATCGCTTTTCATGAGCCACCCTCCGTTACAGAAAAGAATCGACGCGCTACGTGGCCGCACGGTTTAGCGCAAGCCACTGTGGCGCTTTAAGGTTTGGGCGCCACAGTGAATTCTCTGCGGGCAAACTTGCGGACGAAGCAGAGGAGGATTGAGTGCAGCCGAAAGTTATAGCAATCGCCGGCCCGTCTGGGTCGGGCAAGAGTCTTTTAACTCGCGGGCTTAAAGCTGCGCTGATGCGCGAAGCGCAGCTTTTCGAGCGCGAGCTTTCCATTGCCGTCGTGCCCGAAGATGCCTATTACCACAGCCAAGCTCACCTGACGCTTGAAGAACGCGCAGTGCTCAATTTCGACCACCCAGACGCACTAGACCATGAGTTGCTCGAGCACGACCTGAGACAACTCAAAGCACGCAAAGCCGTCAATATTCCCATCTATGATTACGCGAGCCATACGCGCGACCTGCGCTCGGAGGCGCTGCAACCTGCCGATATCATTTTAGTCGAGGGCTGCCTGTTGCTCAGCCAGGCACGCATTCGCGCCACCCTCGATCTGAGCGTTTTTGTCAAAGCAGACCTGGCAGTCTGTTTGCAACGGCGCGTTGTTCGCGACACTCAAGAACGTGGCCGCACAGAAGAGTCGGTTCATACACAGTTCGAATCTACCGTCCGACCCATGTATCATGCGTTCCTCGCGCCGAGCATCACTCATGCCGACCTCGTTATAAGTGGCGAAGAAGATCCCGAGCTCGCAGTCTCTGCGGCGAAAGCGCGTATCATGCCGCTGTTAATCGCCTAGGCGCAGACGGCCCAAGCAAACAAGTCTAGACAGCCATAACACGCCTCGGCGTGCTAAGACAAAGAGAACCCATTATGAGCGCACTCATTAGCCTCGTCGGCATCGCCGTCTTGTTTACTGTCGCCTTTCTATCGTCGACTAATCGACGACAAATCAATTGGCGTACGGTTAGCCTCGCCTTGTTATTGCAGTTCACGCTCGGTGGCATCGTCCTCTATTTGCCTATCGGCGTTTCGTTACTCAGTGCTATTTCAGATGCTGTCACTAGCGTATTGGGTAATGCGCAAGACGGCATAGCGTTCGTCTTCGGCCCTATCGGTGCGTTTGAGATGGGCTTTATATTCGCCTTCCACGTGCTTCCGGTTATCGTCTTTTTCTCAGCCCTAGTCTCGGTCCTCTACTATCTTGGCATCATGGGCTGGATCATTCGCATTATTGGCGGCGCCTTGCAAAAGTTACTCGGCACGAGCAAAGCGGAATCGATGTCGGCGACGGCGAATATTTTCGTCGGTCAAACCGAGGCCCCCTTAGTAGTGAAGCCGTACATTCCGAATATGACGCGCTCCGAACTTTTCGCCGTTATGGTTGGCGGCATGGCAACGGTGGCAGGCTCGGTGTTAGCGGGCTATGTGCTGCTCGGCGTCGAACTTCGCTATCTGCTCGCCGCGAGCTTTATGGCCGCGCCCGGCGGCTTCCTCATGGCGAAAATGATGATCCCTGAGACCGAGGAAATCGTTGAGGACAGCGAAGAGATCGAGCTGAAATTTGACGAACACGTGAACGTGATTGACGCTGCCGCAGCCGGCGCAAGCAGCGGCATGGCCTTAGCTCTTAATGTGGGCGCAATGGTATTAGCGTTTGTTGGCCTCATTGCTCTGATCAATGCGATCCTCGCTTGGGCTGGCGGCCTCGTCGGTTTTGAATCGCTTTCGCTGCAACTACTGCTGGGGTATGCGTTCCAGCCGCTCGCGTTCTTGCTCGGCATACCTTGGGAAGAAACCAACTTGGCCGGCAGCCTGATCGGGCAAAAATTGGTCTTTAACGAATTCGTTGCGTTTGTCGCGCTAACCGAGCAGATGGAGTCACTTAGCGCGCACTCACAGGCAGTTGTGACATTCGCGCTGTGCGGTTTTGCAAATTTCTCATCGATAGGCATTATGCTCGGCGGGCTAGGCACCATGGCGCCCACTCGACGTTCGGATGTTGCAGAGCTTGGTGTTCGAGCGGTGTTCGCAGGCTTTCTCGCCAACCTCATGTCTGGCGCTATCGCGAGTTTCTTTCTTTCGATAAGTTAATGTCTATAGCAAACAAAGAAGGTTCGTTGAGAGCATATTGAGGGCGCAGTGAGGTCTTATTGAGCACCTCCTTATCGCAGCGTTTAAGAGCACTAGGGGTGAGTGTCGAACACAGACTTTAACGGAGTTCTCCGATTAGTCAGAAACCAGCCCGATTTCTCGCAGTCGCTGCTGCAAAAACTCACCTGCACTTATTGGTGCGTATTTCGTCCCTCCCTCACCTACACATTGCGGCAGGCAATCGAGCCGCGCTGCGCTGTGCGGATGCAAGAAAAACGGCATCGAGTAGCGAGACGTGTTTTGTACAGCGGGGTTAACTACGCGATGAACGGTCGACGGAAAAACGTTATTCGTAAGCCGTGACATCATGTCGCCGGTATCTAATACAATCTCGTCGCTGGTGCTCGTTACGGGAATCCACTCCCCGTCTTTACCGAGTAATTCCAACCCAGAGTCGGTCGCCCCTAACAACAGCGTAATCAGGTTGATGTCGGCGTGTGGCGCTGCGCGCATCGACTGCGACGTATCCATTTCCGCCACCGCCGGATAGTGCAGCAGGCGATAAACCGAATTACCCTCGTTTGCCATGTCTTCGAAAAAATCGGGTGCAAGGCCAAGTGGCGCCGTTAATGCTGCTAGCATCGATTTACCCAATGCCTCGAGCTGCGCATAGATGCTTAGCATATGCGCTTTAAATTCAGGCAATTCTTCTGGCCAATGGTTGGGCTGATAAACGCCGGCGTAAGGACTCGACGGATCGAGTTCTTGCCCTATATGCCAGAATTCTTTGAGATCAGAATGCGGATTGCCTGCGGCGTTTTCGCGTCCAAACGCGGTATAACCTCGCGCCCCGCCACTGCCGCTGTCATATTTGAGTTTAGTCTCTACTGGCAGCGCGAAAAAGGCTTTGATCAGCTCGTAGGCTTTGTCCAGATCGGCTTTGGCAATGCCATGGTCTCGCAGGACCACAAACCCGCAGTCGGTTAGCCCCTCATAGAGATTGGCCACAAAAGTCTCGCGATCGTCGACGAGGTCGCGAACGCTTAGGTGTTTGATTGGGGTCGACATGATAAGGGAAACTCGCTGCGCACTAAAATGACAGGTTTTGAGGGACATAATTCTAGCGCTTATACAGGGCTATTACGACTGCACGAGATATGCGGGTCGCGGCGGCTTGACCCTTACTGCGGCGCCGAGTCGGCCGACTCTCCCCACAGCACTTTACGGTCCATACTAATGCCATAATAATTGGCTAAAGCGACTTGATGATTAAGCTCGGCTTGCCATCTCTTCAGCTGGGCTTCACCTAAACTGCGCTCGCGGACGTTGAGCAAAAAATAATCGCTGGTGCCTGCTTCGAAACGTCGCAGCTCGGCTTCGGCAAGTCGCTGCGCCACAGCAAGCTCGCGTAGCGCAACTTCTTTTAACTCGGTCGTGGCGCGCAAGTTCACAAGCGACAATCGTAAATCTCTTTGGGCTTCGTCTATTAATAGCCTTAACTCGTAACCCACTCCGGTTAATCGCGCGTCCGCCGATGCCGCCCGCCCGCGCGCCGTTCGGATTGCGAGCGGAATACTAAATGAGGTATCGGCGATGGTATCTGTACCCTGTCTACGCAGAGTCCCCGAACCAAAATCGCGTGCAGAATAAACACGGAAATCTAACCGCGGTTTTGCGAGGTTTTCCGCGATGCGGCGCTCCAATCTAAACTGCGTCTGAAGTGTTTTAGCAACGGCAATGTCTGGCCTGTTCATCAGCGCTTGCTCGATCAATTCATCCACCGGTGTTTCTAAGAATCCTTCGTCTTGCTCAGGCATGGCGAGAGAGGGCGCATAATTAGGAAAAACGACAATGCCGTCGTCATCGCGAAGATATAGGGCTAGCCGCTCGGCAGAAAGGCGCACTTGGCGCCGAGACTCAACAACAAGGCCCTCGCGCTGCAATACGGCTTGCTCGTTCTCTACTAATAAAATCTCGGCAACGTCACCTGCCTCGACCTGACGCTCTAATGCGACGCCGCGGACTACCGCAATGTTAAGAAGCTCTTCATACGCCACTAAGAGCTCTGCCGAAATAAGCCATCGCGCGTAGGCAATATACGCTTCTTGTAAGATGTTTATCTGCTCTGCGAGGAGACCAAACTCTGCTATTTCGGTTTCGAGCTGCGCTTTAGATACGGCGAACCGACGGTCATCAATATCTCGATCACGCAAAAGGGACAGTGCAACACCGACTCGTGCTTGGCCAAAATCGGTTGTGACAAGTTGATCTTCATAGATTGGAAAATCGCCACCTGAGACTGAATAATCGGCGAAAACCTCTGCGCCCATAAACGGCATGCTCTGATAAAACCCAACGTCAGCCGTCGTGCCATCGTAGAATCCGCCCAAGCGCGAATAGAGCCCACCATCGACTCTTGGATCAAAAACGCCTTC
>LICD01000049.1 GCA_001438145.1 OM182 bacterium BACL3 MAG-120619-bin3
CCAAGCATTTGTTCTGCCTGTTCACAAAGGTGACATCCCAGCGTCGTAAAAAAAAGAAGGTCTGCCGGCCTGTCGAAGGGCGACTCATGCTCATCACCTGACTCACCCATTGTTCGTCTCCCGCTGCGAGTTTTTGTCAGAGCTAGAATGCGTTGCCGAAATTTCCTTGAGCGCACTTTCGATCAGCGCAGGTCCCTCATAAATAAAGCCAGAATACAGCTGCACTAGATCAGCGCCGGCCTCCAAACGGGCGACGGCATCAGACGCTGTCATGATTCCACCGACGCCGATAATCGCCATGTTATCGCCCACTAAACGTTTGATCTGGCGCAGTGTCGCGCAGGCTTTTTCAGTCAGTGGCGCCCCGCTCAATCCGCCTGTTTCAGTGGCATGGTTACTTCCCTGTACACGTTCGCGATCGAATGTCGTATTCGTCGCAATTACACCCTCTATTTCATGAGCAAGAAGTTTGGAGCAGCACAGCTTAAGTTCATCCTCAGACATATCGGGCGCAAGCTTTACAGCAAGCGGCACAAAGCGCGAATGCGCTTTCTCAAGCTTGGTACGCTCGGAAACCAAAGCACTCAGCAAACTATCAAGCTCTTCGCCATATTGCAGCGAACGCAGCCCCGGCGTATTGGGTGACGAGATATTGATGGCAATATAATCCGCCACCGAATAGCTTTTTCGGAGCCCGATGAGATAGTCCTCATTCGCATCACTAATTGGCGTGTCGGCATTCTTGCCTATATTCACACCTACAATGCCCTTCCTGTGACGACTTTCAAGCCGACTGAGCAGATGGTCAATACCCTTATTGTTGAATCCCAAGCGATTGATAATGGCGCGCTCATTGGCGAGCCGAAACATTCTTGGCTTAGGGTTCCCAGGCTGAGGCCGAGGCGTGACAGTACCAAGCTCGAGCCAGCCAAAACCGAGAGCCTGCAGCGCATCAGCATAGTCGGCATTTTTATCGAGCCCCGCGGCAAGGCCAACAACATGCGGAAAGTCGATACCCATGACAGTTTTGGGCAACGCATATTTTTTTGTCTTTGCAGCAAGAATCCCCAACAAGCCGACGCGCTCCCCTACGCTCATCGCTTGCAGCGCGATGTCATGCGAAAGCTCTGCGGGCAGCCTGAAAAGCAGACTCCTAATCAATTTGTACACACTCTCTCCCTGCTCAATTTTGTTAACAAATATATCGTTAAGCCAAACGTTTTAGTTCGCGTAACGCAACGGTAATCATCGCCAGATCTGGTGTCTTCTCGGCGCGCAGGCGTGAAAACACACTTTTTGTTCTACTGATTGCAAAGGCATTGCTTTGAAACCACGCGTCAACTCGCTTACTCAACCCCTTCTGGCTGCGAGTTTCTTCAAGCAGCTTCTTTGCCAGCACCCTTTGACGCCAAGCCAAATCGTCGATCGCGCTAGCTCTCAGTCGCGACTCCCAGCTATTCGTTGGCGTAACCCCGCTGATTAGCTCGCCCAACCAATCGAGACGTAACGCGTCACCTATAAGGTAATAAGTACTTATCATTGTTTCTAAGCTTTCCGACACGCTTTGTGACACATCGATCAAACTAAAAACAGGGGCCAAGAATGAGTACTTAGCAACGCTGTCGGCAAGCTCTTTGGGCAAGCCGGCCTTAACAAGAGCATCCTTGTTAGCCGCAAACTTCTTTTCAAGATTTTTGGGTAGACCCGCAGGAAGCATCGCAACCATAGCTTTAACACCGATCGCAAACGGCTTAATCTCCACGACCAAATCCTCTGTCGCGGGTCGATTTCGCAACAACCAACGCGTCGCATCGCGCACGAGCTTAATAAGAGCCAGCATGGTCTCGTCTTGATAAGACGACGCAACAGAGTAATCGAGAGATTCAATCGATTGCCATTGCGACTCAGCATCGAGCGCCTCTATCGCAAGAATAGACGCTCGTACAACGTCAGCAAGGCTCGCAGACGAGCCCGCCATCAGCTCGAAGACAAAATAAGCGCCGACCCGATTGACTAAGTAATTAGCCAACTGCGTTGCCATCAACTCATTGCGTAAAGGGTGCTGATCTATCGCATCAGCGTAACGCGCAACTAAAGATTCAGGGAACGCTTTGAATAAATGCTTCTGCAGAAGCGGGTCCTTCAAATAAGAAGCCGTGACCAGTTCGGCTTTTAGATACATTTTCATGTAAGACGTAGCGACCGCGAGCTCTGGTCGCGACGGGTTTAACCGAGCATTAGCTCTCTGTTCGAGCTGTTCGGCACTTGGAAGAAATTCGATTTCACGATCGAGTCCCGCGTTTGATTCAAGAAAACCAACGAGGTCGTTAAACTCTTTGCAGCCAAGTTCTGGGTCCGAAAAGCTCAGCGCTAGGGTTTGTACTTGTCGGTAATTGTTTTCTAAAACGAGCGCGGCAACCTCCTCGGTCATACTCTCAAGTAAGACACTACGCTGAGCCTCGGCGTCGGCTTGCGCTTTAGCGGAACGGGTTGGCGCTTTGTTAGCAACCTCGTTAAGCAATATCTTAATATTGACCTCGTGATCAGAACAATCGACACCCGCAGAGTTGTCAATAAAATCAGTAAACGAGGCACCACCTTTGAGGCCGAACTCTATGCGTGACAATTGAGTCATGCCTAAATTTCCCCCTTCGCCTATAGTCTTGCAGCGAAGATCGCGCGCGTCTACACGCAGCGAGTCATTAGCTTTGTCACCCACAGCAGCATCGCTCTCGGTAACACTTTTCACATACGTGCCAATGCCGCCGTTCCAGAGGAGATCAACGGGTGCTTTTAACATCGCTGAAATGAGTTGATCCGGCGTAAGCGATTTCGCCTCTGTCGCAAATGCGATGCGCATTTCGTCGGTGAGTACGATGAACTTTAAACTCCGCTCGAAGACACCTCCTCCACGCGATATCAAGTCGCTTTTGTAATCAGTCCACGAAGATCCGGAATGTTTGAATAAGCGCCTGCGCTCTCGAAAACTCGCCGCGGCGTCTGGGGTTGGGTCGACAAAAATATGCAGATGATTAAACGCGCCTTTAAGCAAAGTTTTTGCCGACAGCAGCATGCCGTTGCCAAACACATCGCCAGACATGTCGCCAATGCCTATGACACTGAACTCTTCCTTTTGGATATCGATGCCGCGTTCCCTAAAATTTCGCTGCACAGAAATCCATGCGCCCTTCGCGGTAATTCCCATCGCCTTGTGGTCGTAACCATTGCTTCCACCTGACGCAAACCCGTCGCCTAACCAAAAGCCGTAACTTGCCGCAATGCCGTTTGCGATATCTGAGAAAGTCGCTGTTCCTTTGTCGGCCGCAACAACCAGATAGGGGTCATCCTCATCGAGGCGCACAACGCGGTCTGGCGGGACTAGCATTCCGTCCTTGAGATTATCAGTAATATCTAACAATCCAGCGATAAACGTTTCATAGGCCCTAATGCCTCTGGCCTGAAACTCAGCGCGATTGGCCACCGGCGTCGCATCTTTTACAACAAATCCGCCTTTCGCCCCGACAGGAACAATGACGGAATTTTTCACTTGCTGCGCCTTAACTAAGCCCAACACCTCTGTACGGTAATCTTCACGCCTGTCCGACCAACGCAGGCCGCCGCGGGCGACTTTTCCGCCGCGCAGATGCACGCCTTCGACCTTGCTCGAATAAACAAAAATCTCAAACTTAGGCAATGGCTTTGGCACACCCTCAATACGCTGCGGCTCGAACTTGAATGAAAAATAGTCCTTCAGCTCGCCCGTAGCATCGAGTTGGAAAAAGTTAGTCCTTAGCATTGCGTCGATAAGACCAAGATAAGCGCGCAGCACACTGTCCTCCGAAAGATTAGACACGCCATCGATTGCTTTGACGATTCGAGCCCGAACTTTCGCTACCAAACGTTTGCTTTTGTTAGGCTGAAACAGCGCAGTGAATAACTCGATTAAATCGCTCGAAATTTTCGGATGAGACGACAGGGTCTCGGCAATAAAACTCTGGGAGTAATCGAAGCGGATTTGCTTGAGGTAAGCACCGAGCGCACGCAGTAACGCTGCCTGTCGCCAGCTTAGCCCTGAATTAAGAACCAAGGCATTATAGGAGTCGTCTTCGACCCGCGCAGACCATATCGCGTAAAAAGCCTGTTCAAAAAACTCTCTCCCCTCGGCACTTAATGGCGAATTCGACTCGCTACGATAAACCAAGAAATCGTGAAGCCATATTCGCGGCCCAAGTTCGCTCGACTCGAGTGCGCAGTTACCCCGCAGCGGATAGGTACTCTCGCTAATAATACGCAGACCCAGATTTTCCAAAATCGGGTCGACATCAGACAGCATGAGCTGACTCTCTAAACTAAAAAGCTTAAAACTAAACTCAGCGCGTTCTGCATATGACTCCCTTAGATTTACAGCAACGTCGCCGGAACTCGCCACGGCGTTAATGAACCGCACATCCTCCACAGCTTCAGCAGCGGTGTACGCTTCTTTATAGGATGATGAGAAACACTCCGCGAACTGCTCATATTGTTGCTGCGCCTCGTCTTCGGTGCCGACTTCACGTAGACGCTCCATGAAATCTTCTTCCCAGGGGCGTATGAGTTCGACAATTTCTTTTTCTAGCGCATTCTGATCGATCTTAAGCGCTCTGATGGACGGCACTCTAAATACCAGATGAATGCGCGCCTGCGAAGATTCGGAAAGATAGGTATTAAAGTCAACATCTTCAGCTTGGAGTCTTTGCTGAAGTAGTGACTGAATCGCTAATCGCGATTTAGTATTAAATAGCTCGCGTGGGATATAAACCAGACACGAAACGAAGCGACCATAGAAATCTTTGCGGACAAATAATTTGCTGGTGCCAGTGTCGCGAATTTTGGTTATACCAATGGCGATATCTAAGAGCGCCTTACTGCTAACCTGAAACAACTCGTCTCGTGGAAAGGTATTGATGACCTGCAGCAGGTCTTTCATGTTGTGGCCATTCTTTGTATAGCCAGAATTCTCTAGCGCACGACTCACTTTTTTTCTCAGCAAGGGAATCGACAGCGCTTCTCTAAAATAGACAGACGACGTGTAGAGTCCGAGGAAACGGTGCATGTGAGTCACTTGCCCCGCCTTGTCGAACTCTTTAACCAAAACGTAATCGTAGTAAGCAGGACGGTGTACCTTAGAACGTTTCGAAGATTTCGCGAAACTAAGTAACTTCGGCCTGCGGATAAAATCGGCCGCGGCTCCGGGCAGAGAACTAACCTTCGTTTGCGACTTGAGTTCGGACTTGTAGCGCGAGACTCCTAACAGTGAATCTGACTCGAGCTCAATGATGCTTTCACCCGCTTTCTCGCGTATGCGGTATTTCTCGTAGCCCAAAAACGTAAAGTGGTTATCGATAAGCCATCCGATAAATTCGATAGACTCAGCGACGTTTTCCTCTGATACAGGCAGGTATTCGGCATTGGTGAGCAGGTTACGGCGAAGATTAGCCGCCGCCGAGGTCATCTCTTTGTAGTTGCCGACTGCAGCACTGACGTGATTGAGGGCGTCGCGGAGCTCTGATTCGATCGGCTTCGAACGCTCTACCCCCCATCGTGCGCAGGTGATGCTACAAAAAGATTCAGCGCTGTAATCATCGTCGCTCGACGTGGCGATGCCTATTAGCTGTCCAAAGCGGCCTAAACTATCCTTCGCCGCGCCTGTTTTACGCCTACCGCTAAACAACACCGTGTTACGTACTGTTTTAATCGTAGCGCCCGAACGCAGCAGCGCTTGGCGGAGTGAATCTACGATAAAAGGCTTGTCGTCGAGCAGCACCCGAACGACAGTCGTTGGCAATTGTCTGCCATTCTCCTCGAGCAGCCCCTCTTCAAAGGCGATGATCGGGCGACTAGATTTGCGCTCTTGGACGAAATGCCAGGCCTGAACAATGTCAGCAATAATCAACTCAGAAGATTTAACAGCAGAGTCATTCGATGAGGTATTCCCGAGATAACGTTTGGTGAAGCGGTGTAAAAGATCATCTTTCGCGGCTGACTTGCCACCTAAAGCCAAAGTTACTGCAGCTAAAATTGTGTCTAACTGTAACTCACGAGAACGTGATTCCTTGCTCATTGCCTACCTTCTCCACAACTTAGTTGGACCTAAACGCTTGGCTCAGCCAGCACTCACCCACTCTGGCTCGAGGCGCGCCTAGACATCCAGTTGAAAACGGTTAAAATCGATGACCTTGCAAAAAAGCCCCACTATTTGAGACTTTACACTATGAGCCACCACGGAATAATAACAGAACTCAGGGAATGGTTATCGACGCAGATTATAGGTCAGGAGCGCCTCATAGATCGCCTGCTTATTGCACTTCTCGCGGATGGTCACCTGCTCGTAGAAGGCGCACCAGGGCTCGCAAAGACCAAGGCGATCAAGGACCTGTCGAAAGCCGTCGAAGGCGACTTCCACCGCATCCAATTTACCCCAGACCTATTGCCAAGTGACATTACTGGCACTGAGGTGTTTCGCCCGGAAGATGGCTCGTTCCGCTTCCAAAAGGGCCCAATTTTCCACAATCTTGTCCTCGCCGACGAGATTAACCGAGCGCCGGCAAAAGTGCAGTCAGCTTTACTCGAGGCAATGGCAGAGCATCAGGTTAGTGTTGGGCGCGAGTCTTTCACCTTGCCACCTCTCTTCCTAGTCATGGCAACCCAGAATCCGATCGAGCAAGAAGGCACCTACCCGCTACCCGAGGCGCAGCTCGACCGTTTCCTCATGCATGTAGCAATAGGCTATCCCGACGCTTCTGCCGAACGCGACATTCTTAAGTTAGTCCGCAGCGAAGCCGCCAATGTCGCGACTGAGGTACCGAAGGAAATTCCACAAGACAGCCTTTTCGAGGCGCGACAAGAAATTCTTGCGATGCACATGGCACCGGAGGTTGAGGAGTACATTATCCAGCTAATCATGGCGACTCGTGAGCCTGCGCAATACGGAGAAGACCTTGCCGGCTGGCTTGAATACGGCGCAAGCCCTCGGGGCACCATCTCCCTCGACCGCTGTGCGCGCGCACATGCGTGGATTCAGGGCCGTGATTTCGTCAGCCCAGACGACGTACAAGACGTGCTCTTCGATGTACTGCGTCATCGCATCTTGCTCAGCTTCGAGGCGGAAGCGAGCGGCATAACCCCAGACCAAGTCTTGGAGACTATCCGTCAGCGCGTACCATCCGCTTAAGCCGAGAGTCTCAGAGAGCTAACCAATGGTCGCTAAATCGAAGCTCGATCCACAGCACGAGCGCTATCGAAGTCGAGGTGCGTTAATCACGCTGCCGCAGATGCTAATACAAAGACAGGCCGCGAAAGCGCTTGCCTATGTGTCCCACGCGCGTTCGATAGCGGGAATTTCGGGACTGCATTTATCCAAGATACGAGGCAGAGGTATCGATTTCGAAGAATTTCGCCCGTATCAAGCCGGTGACGATATTAGACTGATCGACTGGCGCGCCACTGCACGCACCGGCCGTGCCGTTACCAAAGTCTTCCGCGAAGAGCGCGAACGTCCGGTGATTATTGCGGTAGATCAATGCTCGAGCATGTTTTTTGGCAGCCAAGTCGCGTTCAAATCGGTTATCGCCGCGCAGGCCGCAGCGCTCTTTTGCTGGCTTGCAATAGACAATGGCGATCGCGTTGGCGGACTGGTTTTCTCGGACACCGACGCTAGCCTCGTACGGCCGAAGCGCTCTCGTCGCTCGGCGCTCCACTTGCTCAACCAGATTTTTACATTTAACCAGAAGCTAAATGCGAAGAAAGAACACACGCCCGACTCAGAGCCGCAAGCTGCCGACTTTAAACCCGGCCTCGCGCACGCCCTAGGGCAGATACGCCGCATAACCAAACCCGGCAGCACGCTTTACGTAATCTCCGATTTTGCCACCCTCGACGAGACAGCATTGCAGTACCTAAATCAGCTCTCGCGCCATAACAACGTAGTTTGCTGCATGGTTTACGATGCACTCGAGGAGAGTCTTCCAACACCGGGTGTGTACAGCATTACCGATGGTTCGAGCAAAGGCTCAATCAATACACACAGCAGCAAAGCGCGCTCGCGCTACAAACAGCAATTTGAAGAGCGCGTGGCAACGATAGAATCAGATCTCGAACGCCTTAAAATTCGTTTGATTAAACTACGCACCAATCAACTCGTCGTGGAGCAAGTCCGAGAATGGATAGCGAAGAACTCCTAGCACAGCTAGCCGATATTCGACTGCCGGGCGAGATTAGCTGGTGGCCCCCAGCACCTGGGTGGTGGATACTCTCGGCGATAGTACTCGTCAGCAGCATCTTCGCGTGGCGTGCTTATGCACGCGCACGTGACACGAAATTACTGCTTAGATTCGCCCTTGCAGAGCTCGAACGTTGCATGACAAATTACAGACAGCAGGCTGCCGGCAACGGTTCTATAGCAGGGCTTAATTTGCTCAATGCAACCAACAGCGTGCTCCGCCGTGTCGCACTCTTTCATAATCCTCATTCGGCTATCGCAAGCCTCAGCGGCGAAGACTGGGCACAGTTTCTGTCGCTTTCATCAACAAGCGCATCTCCACTGCTCACCGATTCTTTGCGCGAAGGATTTGCAGGTGGGCGTTTCCAGCGCGAGCTGACAGTAGATGCAGAGGCACTTCACGCCTTCGCAACCGGCTGGATTAAAGACCAATATAGCCGAGTTGGCGACACGCAACCGCCGACAGGCGCCTCTGACGTCTCGCCCTCTCGCACGGAGGCAAACGCCTAATGTTAGAGCTTACTTGGCCTTGGGTTTTCGTCCTGCTGCCCCTGCCGTATCTCGTGTACAGGCTCGCGACGCGCGCGCCGCGTCAAGACGCGGCTCTCTATGTCCCATTCTTTAGCATGCTCACGCGCCTCCAATCAGACAGCGAGAACATCAGCAATGGCCGGATATTGTCGGTTACCCTCTGCACAGTCATCTGGTTGCTTCTAGTTGCAGCTGGCACGCGTCCTCAATGGCTTGGTGATCCGGTTGAGCTTCCTTCCAATGGACGCGACCTGATGCTTTCAGTCGATATCTCCGGATCGATGGAAGCGCAAGATATGGTTATTGGTAATCGCCAGGTGTCGAGAATTTCCGTCGTCAAACGCGTCATCAGCGATTTCGTCGAACGTCGCGAAGGCGATCGGCTTGGCCTGATATTATTCGCCGCTCACGCCTATATTCAAGCGCCACTTACCTTCGACCGCGAAACCGTGGGGACGCTACTCGAAGAAGCCGACATCGGCATAATCGAAGAATCGGCCACTGCGATAGGTGAATCTATTGGCTTGGGCGTAAAGCATCTGCGCACTCGCCCCGAGAATAGCCGCGTTTTAGTCTTGCTCACTGACGGCGTTAACAACTCAGGTGAAATAGATCCGCTGCAAGCTGGTCAGCTTGCAGCAATCGAAGGCATAAAAATTTATACAATAGGTGTCGGCGCAGACCAAGTTATACAGCGTTCGTTCTTCGGCGCTCGCGCAATAAACCCCTCTGCCGAGCTCGATGAAGCGGTACTGACTCAGATAGCAGAAGCGACGGGTGGGCGTTATTTCCGTGCTCGCGATGTGAATGACCTCGTCGAAATCTACGAAGAGCTCGACAGGCTCGAAGCGATAGAGCAAGACGATCAAACCTACAGACCGACTAAAGTATTGTTCTTCTGGCCGCTGGGCGCCGCACTCATGCTCAGCTTTTTGCTCGCACTGCTGACCATACCTTGGAGACTACTGTTCGGCATTGCTCCGCGCGGGACAGTTGATGAGTACACTCAGGAGGCTCACTGATATGGAGCTTCTCATTCCCGTAAGTCTGATCGAGAACTTCCACTTTTTGCGCCCTCTTTGGCTGCTCGCGCTCATTCCAGCAGTTCTACTGCTAGCTGCTCTCTGGCGGCTTAACAGCAATGTGACTGCGTGGGACAGAGCGATTGATCAAGACTTACTGCCCTATCTGCTGGATCGTAGTAAAAACGCCTCTCAGCGCACACCGCTTGTCTTACTCTTGTTGGTTTGGTTGCTCACGAGCCTCGCTCTTGCTGGTCCGGTTTGGGAAAAACTGCCGCAGCCGGTTCAAAAGCGCGAAGATGCGCTCGTCATCGTCCTCGACCTCTCGTTATCGATGTTTGCACCCGATCACAGTCCAAGCCGCGTCGACCTCGCAAAACGCAAGCTGCGTGACATTCTCGCGCTGCGCAGCGAAGGTCAGACTGCGCTCGTCGTCTACGCCGGTGACGCGCATGCAGTGACTCCTCTCACCGACGATGTCGTTACCATTGAAGCACTCGTCCCCTCGTTAAACCCCAACATCATGCCTTTGTTCGGCAGCAATCCGGTCGAGGCGCTTGAGTTGGCTATCAGCCTTCTCAAGAACACCGATGGGGGCAGTGGCAAAATATTGCTAATGACTGATGGAATTGCCGGCTTCGACGAAGAACAGCGCATAGCCGATTTGCTCGACGGCACCGATAACGAACTTTTGGTAATGGGAATCGGCACCGAAGAAGGCGCACCTATTCGCACCAACGATGGCAATTTCTTAACCGATGAGCGCGGCACCATTATCGTCCCACGCCTCAATAAAAACCTGCTAACCTCGCTAGCCAACCGCGTAGGTGGACGCTACCACGATATCCAACTAGCCGATTCTGACCTTGCTTATTTGCTGAGTGACATTAATCCACTTGGCGAGGAGTCTTTATCCGATGTCGAAGAAGAGTTCGACGTTTGGTATGAAATAGGTCCGTGGCTGCTTCTCTTAGTGATTCCCGTTGCAGCACTCAGTTTCCGTCGCGGCTGGCTATTCTTACTTCCCCTCTCTGTTAGCCTTGCGCTTGTGACGCCTTCACAGCAGACCTATGCCGCAGACTTTGGCCCCACAGTCGATATACAAATCAATGACGAAGGACAGCCTTTGCCTGACGAGGCCGAAGAGCAAGGCTTCAGCTTCGCCGAAGCTTGGAAGGGATTGTGGATGACACGCGATCAACGCGCAGCAGCCGCCTTTGCGCGTGACGAACATAGCGAGGCAGCAAGCCTATTCGAGAACAACGATTGGCGCGGCGCTTCTTCTTACCGAGGCGGCAATTATGAGGCAGCCGTCGCCGCGTTTGCAGCGAATGCCAGCGCCGATGGGCATTACAATCGCGGCAACGCGCTCGCCCAAAGCGGCAATTACGCCGAGGCGATCACTGCCTACAATCTAGCCTTAGCGCTTGATGAGCAACACGACGATGCGATCAAGAATAAAGAAATCGTTGAGCAGCTTTTAGAGCAGCAGCAAGCCGAAGAAGGCGAACAAGAAGAAGGCGACAGCGAAGAAAGCGACTCGGAACAAAGCTCAGAAAGCGAGTCTGACCAGCAGGAAGAAAGTAGCGAGCAGCAAGATCAAGAGAGCCAAGAAGGCAATCAAGACGAACAAGAACAACAAGAACAGCAGCAACAACAAGCGCCAGAGGACCAGGAAAATTCCGAGTCTAACAGCGAACAGAACACACCTAACGAGACCGAGAACGATGAGTTCGAAGAGCAACAAGCGCTCGAACAATGGCTGCGTCGCATCGATGATGATCCGGGCGAATTACTCCGACGAAAATTCCGCTATCAGTACCGACAGCGACAGCTCAATGGAACTGCAAACTCAAACCAGAGCGGTGGCCAAATATGGTAAGACTAATCTCCGTCGCCCTCTTCGCCTTCGCTGTGTTTGCGACTCAGGCGTTTGCTCAGCAGATAGAACTTAGCGTCGATCGTAACGAACTCGCGCGCGGGGAAACGCTAACCCTGACTATTCGAGTTTATGATCAACGCCAAGGTATGCAGCTAGATCTCACTCCATTGACTCAGGATTTCGACGTTCTCGGCACGCGCACCTCGAGTCAAATACGCAGCATTAATGGCGTAACCGAGTCTTGGACTGACTATGTCATCACCTTGTTCCCTGAGAAAGAAGGCGAGCTCAGTATCCCAGCGCTGTCGATACTGAATCAAACCACTGACCCAATCTCTATAAACGTGGTGAATGCCGGACCGCGCTCTAATCAGGGTGGCGACGATCTTTATCTCGAAATCGAAGTCAATAAAGACAGTGTCTATGTACAAGAACAGCTGCTGTTTACCGTGCGCCTTTTCTACACGATTAACGGAATCCGCAATCCGGTTTTTACCGAACTCGAGATGGAAGACACTGTCACTCAGCTGATCGGCTCTCCTAATCAGTACGAACGCTTGATAGACGGTGAGCGTTTTGGCGTTTACGAAAAACGCTACGTCATCTTCCCTCAGCGCAGCGGCCCACTCCAAATCCCAGACATTCTGTTCCGAGGAGAAGTAACCGACGGGTCGAGTAATTTCGTTTTTCGCAACATGAATACGCGCAGAGTCACAGCGTTTATCGAGGGCATAACCATTGAGGTTAAAGAGCGGCCTGCGTCTTTGCCCAGAGGCGAGGGCTGGTTGCCAGTG
>LICD01000050.1 GCA_001438145.1 OM182 bacterium BACL3 MAG-120619-bin3
ATTAACGACGTAGTCGTCACCATCGCGCACTGCCATTGTCTTGAGTGACGCAAGGTCTGAACCGGCATTCGGCTCTGAATAACCCTGACACCACCACACATTGCTTTCGAGAATGTCAGGCAAGAAGCGCTGCTTCTGCTCTTCGTTACCGTAAGCCATGATCACAGGGGCTACCATAGTGACACCGAAAGGCGTTGGTTCAGGCGCGCCGACTAGGCCCATCTCGGTACTGAATATATATTTCTGCGTCGCTGTCCATCCAGTGCCGCCATATTCCTGCGGCCAGTTAGGTGCCATCCATCCCTTTTTGTAGAGAATCTTTTGCCATCCAACGATCTCGTCTTTACTGAGACGAATACGGTTGTCGACTTTTTGCTTAAGCTCTGCTGGGAATTCATTGGCTAGGAATTCGCGCACTTCGGCCTGGAAGGCTAGTTCTGCCGCGGTAAAATCTGCGTTCACGTTGTGTCTCCTGTTTCGATGACATGGTGTGGTATGGGTGTGAGTTCGCTCAGCGAACGTCAATCTTGGCTCTTATGATACGAAGTCAGAGGAGTATCTAGCTAGAAGCAGATCTGACCCTTTGCATTTGACGCACAGGGTAGATGCTATCCTCGACCTTCGGCTGGCCTTTTCTGACCCAAGACTAGCACTATTGATCTTACTTGATAAGCAAAAATCGAACGCTTGCTCGATATTTTCCTCGCCATTTGAGCTCCCTCAAATTCCAGTAAATAAGTGCCGAGCTCGATTGCCTTGACCGACCTCAATTCGCCCAGAGGCCCCTCGCTCCGTGCGTCTTAGGCGGTCGAAATAGACAGGAAAATTATTCTGTCGATATAGCAATCGGTAGTCGAATACTATATCCTTTTCGCGTTAACAAATTTGATACATTTTTGGATCAATGCCCACGTCAATCAAGCAGGAGCTTATATGAAGATTTCACAACTGGCGAAAACGGCTATTCTGATTCTCTCGCTAACCGGCCTCGCGGCCTGTAGCTCAACCGGCGAAGAAGCTCAAGAGCCTGTCGTCGCCGAAACTGAGAGTGGTGTAGACGCAACAACCCGCCGCACGCAAGAGCTAGAGGCAGAGGCACGCGCTCGCGCAGCCGCTGCAGAGGAGCGCATGGTCCGCAATGCACTCAGCACCACAGTCTTTTACTTCGACTTCGACGTGGCTGAATTCCGCCAGGCCGACCGCGACGTGCTGACTTATCACGCGAAGGACTTAGCGGCGAATCCAAGCAAGCGCATCCGCCTCGAAGGTCATGCCGATGAGCGCGGAACCCGCGAGTACAACTTGGCATTAGGCGAGCGTAGAGCCAATGGCTTGTTGAACTTCCTCATCGTCAATGGTGCAGCACGCAGCCAGATCGAAGTGGTCAGCTATGGCGAAGAGCGCCCGGCAGAACGCGGCCAAAATGACGCTGCCTACCAGCAAAACCGCCGCGTTGAAATCTCAGGCATGTAGCAAAGCCTATTTACCAAGCTCGCGAGCGTCCTGACCGACGCTCTCTCGAGCAGGCAAGGCCACAACCGTCTAAAAAGCCGTCTAAAAAGCCGACAACAGCACCTTATTAAAGGTTCCATTGTCGGCTTTTTGCTGTTTGAATATTGTCCACGGCCACAAAAAAAAAGACTAAGGACTACAAGTCATGGGCACACACCGAGATTCATTCGACCAACGCATCAATCACACCCTCATTATCGCCATGGGCATTTTCGCCTTGCTTTTTGTTTACTATGCACTCGACTTTGGAGTCAGGGGACTTAGTCAGGACCTGAGCGAGGAAACTCATCTTTTCACCGCCAACACTCCGTTGCCCAATACAGCAATATTCACCCATATGCTTGCAGGCGCTTTGATTACCTTTTTAGCCCCCCTACAATTATTTACCCCACTACGCCGACGATATCCCGCTTTACACCGCGCTTCGGGTTATCTCTTCTTCACGTCGGCTATTTTTACCGCAATAGCAGGGCTTAGTTTTATCGCGGTCAATCAAACCATCGGCGGCCCAGTGATGGACATAGCCTTCGCTCTTTATGGGCTCTGTGTGCTGGTTTGCAGCGTTCAGACCGTCCGCTTCGCTCGCGCCCGCGACTTTGTCACTCACAGAGAGTGGGCTCTGCGAATTTTCGTACTCGCGATGGGATCATGGCTTTACAGAATGCAATACGGCGTTTGGTTTGCCGTTATGGGCGACACAGGAATCGGTGAAAATTTCAGCGGCCCGTTTGATTATTTCCAAGATTTCGCGTTCTTCGTCCCTTATTTACTGGGGGTTGAAGTCTACATAAGACATCAGCGCGCAGGGCGCTCTTTGTTACCTATCCATGTCACTCGCGGACTTTCCATTTCAGCGATTATTCTCCTCGGGCTTGGCAGCTACGCCTTCGCTCCGGTGTTTTTGGCTTAGGACAAGGTTGGAGAAAACGCCTTACGCAGTTCCATTGCCGATTCTTCGATCGCTTCCAGTCCAGCCTCTATACCGCCGGCAAAAGAGACGAATGCATGGATCATATCGGTGTAACAAACATGCCTTACGGCAACGCCCGCCGCTGAGAGTTTTCGAGCGAAAGCTTCACCTTCATCGCGCAGTGGATCGAATCCTGCTGTGACGACAAACGCTGGTGCTAAACCCGCAACATCGGCGAAATGTGGGGAAACCATTGGATCCGAGGCGCGCTCGGCATTTTCGAGAAAGTGAGTGCGAAACCACTCCATACCTGCTTTGGTCAAAAAATAGCCTGAACTGAATTCTTCAATCGAAGGAAAGCTCATCGTGTAGTCAGTAACAGGATAGAGAAGCAGTTGAAAACAGGGCTGGCGGACGTGAGCAGCTTTGCAACTGAGCCCAACCGCAATAGAAAGATTTCCGCCAGCGCTATCCCCGCCGACCGCGATTCTCGATGTATCAACACCCCAATCCGACCCGTTTTCGCACAGCCAGCGATAGACGGAAAATGCCTCTGCAAAAATTTGCTTCGATTTAGCCTCCGGCGCCAAGGTATAGTCAACCGAGATCACGATGCAGTTAGCGCGCTCGGCCAGTTGCTGAGTTAGCGTATCGTATTGCGCCACATCACCCAGCACATAGCCACCCCCGTGAAAGTAAACGAGCGCAGGCAAAGCAGCTTTTCCTGCTATGCTCTTCGAGGTTTTAGCGGAGCCAGATAAAAACGAGGGCGATGAAAAGCTAGTAGGATAATACCGACGAACCAACGTCTGAATGCCATCATGGGCAATCGAAGATTCGATCATCTTAACGCCCTCTACCGCAGGCGGCGCAAAGGGATTTCCCCTTTCTGCCCGTGCCGCTCTGGTTTCCTGCACAGGCGCGTCTTGAATCTGTTTTAACTGCGCGGCCGACTCGGCAACCTTCGCCGCCATCACCTCCAATTCATCGCTTCGTCTCGCCGCATCCACTCGATTCTTATGCAATCCTTCTCTCCCCTTTTCAAACTCTTTCGTTAGAGCCAGCCCTACAAAATCGAATCGCTACGCTTAGCCGCATCAAATCCAACAATCCAACTCAACAGCCCAACCACAAACAAACACGGCGTGATGAACAAGGCAATCTGCTGGGTATCCTGCTCGAAATATCCGCTAAAAGTCGCGCCGCAATAGAAGATCACCGCGCAGAGCTTGGCAAAAAAATAGTACACCATGAAAGGCTTACTATTGTGTGTTAGCGACCAAGGCTGTGCCAAGAAAAACCAGCGCAGTGCGATCATAGCGCCGATGAGATCTGTCGGCCAAAACAGCAGCAGATTGGCGTTATGATGCAAGTCCTCATGCCCTGAGAAAAACCAACTGCCGAGCATCAACACGCCATAAATACCGCTCAAGCCAAACAGGAGGACACTCAACGCACCGAGTAGTCGGAAATTAAACCCAGCAAATCGAAAGCCAATCTGTGAGTGCGTAGCAAAATAGGAACGCCTGATGCGCTTCAGCATGAGCAACAAATAAATGCACAGACACAGAACATAGAAAGACGCTACACCATAAAAGTCCCGCTGCGCTGCCGGCGCTTCGTAACTCAATAGAGTTTCACGCTCGCCAAAAAGCGGCTGTAGACCTCCCATTGGGGGCTCCACCACCTGCATTGATGCGAGACTCGCCCGAAGGTTCAGAGGAAGAAATAGAGATTCCCAACCTGTCATCTCACGATCGAGATTGCCATTCATTATGACATCAAGCGAGAAGCTTATCGGTTGCAGAGAGGCATAATGACTTCGAACCTGATCTCTAAACGTCGACCCAGCCTGCGCGGCGACGCTCGCATAGAACGCACCATCAAGCGCTTCATTCAGATAATCCCGAATGCGTGTCGTACAATTGTCAAAGAAATAATCATAGTCGTAATAAAGGTTTTCGGGGGCTCGATTCCAATTCAACCTCGCAAGCAGGCGCTGCTTCTGCGCCGCTGTCAGTCGAATTTCGTCTTGCCAAACTGATCGTCGCTGCGCTCGATAATTATCGATTTCGCGACGCGTACCCTGTGTTGCGAGGCGGTATTCAAGTTCGTCGAGAAAGAAATCATAGGCAAACGCGACTGGACCGTCGCGCACCTCGAACACGCCCCAATTATAAATAGTATCTGTACCAGCGAGGCCATCGACAATCCGCAGCGCGCTATGGCCAAAGTTGTCCCAAACGTTATCGCCCACATCGACAGTAATCAGATAAATACTCAGCTGTGAGGGGTCTTCGTGCGCGCCATTCTCTGCAGCCAAAAGTGACTGGGCAGCGAGCACCGCTAACAGAGTGTCACGTGACTTTGACCCTCTTTAACCAACTGAAATTTTCAGCGAATTGGCGAATTCGTCGCGACCCAACTCGCCATCAAAAAAGGTATTAAACGAGAGACTCACGCGCTCAACATCCTCGACGACTTCTCGCACCCCATGGCTTTGGCTCGAGGGAAACAGCAGAATATCGCCGACGCTTGCAGGAATAAAATACCGATAGGCATTGTGGTAGGTCTCCTGCTCTCTTAATAATTCATACCAAAGAGAATCTTGGTTGCGGTAAAAATTTATCCCGTCTTTTTCTGCGACGTTTATATAGAGAACGCCGCTAACAACGCTATTAGGATGCACATGGGAATGGTGTGACTCTCCTTTACGGGAGAGAGTTAGCCACGACTGAGTGACTTTAAGCGACACTTTGTTAGAGGGGCTGAATACTGTCGTCAAGTAATGAGAAAGGCTTTGCTGAATTACCGCGTTCAGCGACGCCATAATCGGCGCCTCTAATACGTTCTTATTGCGCGAAGAAAGATTAGAAATTGCGTTCACTGGGTTGTGCAGTTGGGCCTGAAAATAGTTCATCTCGTCGGCGGTAAATCCTCTCGCGATAGAGGAACGCACAACAGGAACCGCAAACAAGTTCATCATTTCTGTTTGCATAGTGTCTCTTATCCTCCTGAGCTATTCTCCTGAGCGATTTGACTCGCTACTTTTTCAAGCCTTAGTCTAGCGGGTTAGGGCTGAGCATAAAAGGGCGAAGGCCAACTAAGAACGGCGCTTCAGGCAGCACTTCCACCTGACGCCCTAACTGGTATGATTGAGACCAAACGCGCGCCCACGACAAACCCTAATTCCTATGCGCATGAATAACATGAACACCTTAATCGCGAGAGAGAGTATAGATGACCACAGACAATGACACAGCCGCAATGAATGGCGCCACTGCGCTTATCGAAACCCTTGCTGAATGCGGCGTAGAGCTTTGTATTGCCAACCCCGGCACCTCAGAGATGCATTTGGTTCAGGCGCTCGATCGTGTGCCAAAAATGAGGTCTGTGCTCGCGCTCTTCGAGGGAGTCTGCACCGGCGCAGCCGACGGTTATGCGCGAATGACTGGCAAGCCGGCAGCGACCTTGCTTCACTTAGGCCCTGGCCTCGCCAATGGCATTGCGAACTTGCATAACGCTCGCAGAGCGAACTCGCCGATGATCAATATTGTCGGCAATCACCCAAATTACCATGTCGGATTCGATGCGCCACTTACCTCCAACATAGATACGCTCGCACGTAATTACTCTAGCTGGATTAAATCCGAGAGCACGGAGTCAACTCTCGCTCAAGACGGCGCCGATGCGTATACCGCCACGCTTCGCCAGACCCCTGGTTCTCAGGGACAAATTGCGACCCTTATTATGGGCGCAGATGCCGCTTGGGGCGAAAGCCAAGGCCCCGTTGCGCCGAATGCATTGCCGCAGCGCAGCAAAATTACTAGCGATGTTATTGACGCAATCGCCTCAAAAATCGAAGCGGGAGGCAAGGTAGCTTTGCTCCTCGAACACCATGGCGTAAGCCCTGAGGCGCTCGCAAACGCGAGTAAAATTTCAGCCAAGACTGGCTGCAGGCTATTTACCGGCACATTCCCTGCACGCGTAGACGGCGGCCCCGGCAATCCCGAAGTCGAACGCCTACCCTATTTTCCGGAGCAGGTATTGCAAACACTTACCGGCCTCGATCACCTAGTGCTAGTGGGTGGCGAACCGCCTGCTAGTTTCTTTGCGTATCGCGGCATTCCTGGTCAACTCGTGCCAGAGGGTTGTACAGTTAGCAGGCTTACACAAAACGAAGAAGACGCAGTCGACGCGCTCTCCCGACTCGCCGATCGCCTCGGCGCTGCAGCCGAGACGGTCAAGACTTTCGAGCGCCGCGTAACGCCGCGCCCAACCGGCCCACTCGACACGAAGAGCATTATTCAGGCGGTGGCGGCGACTATGCCGGCAGGATTAATCGTTGCTACCGATTCCGGCGGCGGCAACGCGGCTCATGCCTACTGCCAAAACGCAGAGTCCAATAGTTGGCTGAGCCTCACAGGCGGCGCCATAGGTCAGGGCGGTCCCGTCGCAACTGGCGCAGCACTTGCCTGCCCAGATCGCCCAGTGCTCGCAATGCTTGGAGATGGCGGAGCGGCGTATACAAACCAGTCTTTCTGGACCCAAGCTCGCGAAAACTTAAATGTCACCACGCTAATTTTCGCCAATCACAGCTACAACATTCTCAATGTTGAATATGCACGCCTAGGGGTGAAAGAGGTGGGTGAAATCGCCGCGAGCTTGTTCGATATAGGCAATCCCGAGCTGGACTGGGTCGCAATGGCAAAGGGTTTCGGAGTCCAAGGCGCGCACGCTAAAGATGCCGAAGACCTCTGCCGTTTGTTAGAAGAAAGCTATAAAACACCGGGCCCCTTTGTCATTCAGGCACGCGCGTAAGACTACAGAGAGTTCGACTGGGTGCTATGCCCAGTCGAAGTTACGCTGAATGCGTCCTAATTTTAAGTAGAACGCGTCGGTTCGCTCGGTATCCTCATCTTGCTCTGGAAAAAGCAGTGTCACGACAGGGATGACAACCAAGGGCAGCAGCAAGGTCAGGAACGAAGGATCGCGCCACTCGCCTAGAAACTGGCAAACTTCAAACCAATACTGCGCGAAACCACCCGCCTCGGCGTTCTCGATGCCCGCAAAGCTGCGGTTGAAGAACCACATCAATGCACCACCAACGAAGCCGGTAAGAATTCCCCAAAACACTGCAAGTTCGGTCGTACGCTTCCAGTAGAAGACATAGGCGACAGCGATAGCAGGGGGTACCACCATCGCAAACCCTAAAAGCAAAAACTGCAATACGGAACCAAAGTTTAGCGACCATGCGAGGAACGCAGCGAGCGACCCGTAGAGCGCAGTTGTGACCTTATACGCCTTTAGCTTTTGATCACTCGACCATCCTTTAGAGGCAGGAATCCAATCGCTCACCAGCATAGTGGCGCTTGCCAGCAGTATAGGGGCGCCCGAGGAAATCACTGCCGCAAGCACCGCTGCCAAAGCAATGCCGCCTAACAGTGGCCCGGTGTCTATTGCCAGCTGAGCAATATTCAAATAGCCAGAAAGACCGCTTTCGGCACCGTATTTGACCATAGTCAGGATACCAATACCGCCGGCGACAACTGGCATGATCGCCGCGATAATACCTGCCCAGAAAAAACCAGGAATGAGATATTCTTGCTTTGCCGCCGAGCTCGCATAGTTCGCATAGACCGACGCAGCCGGCGTGTGAATCGTCGCAGAGATAAAGAGAGCGATAATCGTCGCCCAGCCGATGCCGGTGAAGCTCCACCACGACGGCACGTCTTTACCCGAGGCTTCGAGCATGACTTTGGACTCCGCTACAACGGCTGTCCACCCGCCGAGGTTTTGCATGGCGACAAATCCCACTGCGCCAAGGCCTACAATGATCACAATGCAGTGCACAATATTCGTAATTGCAGTGCCTTTAAGCCCGCCCGTAATTGTAAACAATACGATAACGAATCCGCCAATCAGAATACCGACCCAGAACGGCCAACCGGTTACTCCACTCACAATGGTGGCAATGACATAGGGTTCGATGATGTTAATGACGAGATATTCGGCCTGCACACACAGACTTGAAAGCGACTGACACCGCTGTGAGCCAAAACGGAAGTCGAATACCTCACCAACACTCGACAGGCGAAGGCGACGGTAAGGAATGGCAAAAAATAATCCGACTAGAAAAAGCGCTGCAAAGGAATTGACGCCATACCAGAGGTGGCCAATACCTTCGCTTATCACATCGCCTGCGACACCGTAGGTGCCGGCACCGCCGATCCGCGTACCTGCAATTCCTGCCGCGAGCATGCCTACGCCGAGTGTGCCACCGCCTATTGCCCAATCGGCAGAACTGCGATTGCCGCTACTAATATAAATGCCGACAAGTACAAAGAAAACGAGGTAACACAGTATGACTAGGGCTGGCAGATCCATCTAACTCTCCACGAGTATTCTTGTAATGCGCGGTGTTTTTTCTTAACACGCTTTTAATAATATTTTTAAGGAGCCTGAGCATAACCTCCGAGCCCCTTACTGCGCAATTATTGCCCACGATCAACCTCTTGCAAGAAGGTTAGCCTTAGGCTTAACTCCAGTAATTAATCGGCAGCTACGCTCGCATTTGAGGACCTAACCATGACCACACTGACTCCCGGCAGCAACGACTGGCTCGCGCAAGTGAGAGAGCCTATTATCGACCCAGCGCGCGAAATCATCGACCCTCATCATCACCTCTGGCGCAATCGCTTTAGCCAAGATTATCTTCTTGACGAACTCTGGGCGGACACCGGCGCAGGTCACAAGGTGACCAAAACGCTATTTATGGAATGCCGCGCTTTCTATCGCCGCGAAGGCCCCGAACACCTGATGGCTCTCGGCGAAACCGAAGCGATCACCGATATTGCTAAACGTTCGCAGGAGAATACCGAGGACCATGCGCAGATCGTTGGCATTGTTGCTCACGCCGATCTCACCCTTGCGGGCACTGAGAAGGACAAACTGATCGAGCTTTTGGACGGTCACTCGTCGATTGCCGGCCCACTTTTTAAAGGCATCCGCCACGCAGGCGCTCGCGACAAAGAACCCGAGGCGCTAGTTATTGCAGGCTCTGCACCTGCCTATCTCTACGGAAAAGAGTCGTTTCGCGAGGGCCTGCGCCTCCTCGCCGCGCGGGGTTTAAGCTATGACACTTGGCACTATCACCATCAGAACCTCGACTATATTGAGCTTGCGAACGCAGTCCCCGAATGCACCATGATTCTAGACCACTTCGGCACACCGCTCGGCGTGGGTCGCTTCAGAGGCAACCGCGATGAAATATTCAAAGAGTGGAAGATGGAAATGCGTGAACTTGCGAAATGCGACAATGTTTTCGCTAAAATTGGCGGTCTTGCGATGCCCGATAACGGCTTCGGCTGGCATCTTGCCGAGCGCCCGCCAACATCCGATGAATTCGTGGCCGCGCAGGCGCGATACTATCACCACATGATCGAGTGCTTTGGCCCCGAGCGCTGCATGTTTGAGAGTAACTTCCCGGTAGACAGACTAAGCATTAGTTATCCGGTGCTGTGGAACGGGCTTAAGAAAATCGCCGCGCACTACACCGAAAGCGAGCAGCAGGCGCTATTCTCTGGCACCGCAAGCAAAGTCTATAAACTGTAGCACTGAAAGTGACAGGCAAGGCTTGGCTGCTTCCGACTCGATTAGGCGGGTTTCGGTATTCGTTTAACCACACCGCTGCTGTTGAGCACATGATTGCCATTCACCGACAGCGTGCAGCGGACGAAGATTAGTGAGCGCCCTTGGCGTAAAACCTCACAGTTGCCTAGAATCAGATCTCCCTCTACCGCGGGTAGAATAAACTCATTGTTGCAACTGATTGTGATGACGCTGACGCCCTCCTCGCCGTCTATTCCTGCCATGCAAAGCGAATAGTCAGCGAAACTCATTAGGATGCCGCCATGAACTGTATTATGGCCATTGCAATGTTTCGCTTGTGCGCGAAAAGCTGTCTCGAATCCCTGTTCGCCTACCTTGCCAAAAAACGGACCGAGAGTGTCCTCAGCAGGGTCGCCGTCGTAGTGCCTAAAACCTTCAGGAATGTCGAAATCGTTGGAATTAATACTCATCGAACTTTATTCCTTTCCATCAGGGAGGATGAGCCCCAGCGTCGCACCGGCCGCTTTTCCAACGATCTTAACAGGCACTTTCGCGACGGCAATTCCAACGCCAACAGTCGCACTTGCCGCGCCGACTGCAATACCTAAACACGAATTGAGCGAGAGGCAAAGCGCGAGCGCCGCCATCAATTTCAGCGCAGATAAGCGGATAACTGCGAGAGGTAAAGCCTTTGAATTTGATTTCATAACACGAGTTGCCAGTAGCCGATGTTGATTCGCCGACCGAATTTAAATCCGATCTCTTCGAACTCGCCTACTTTCTTAAAGCCGAGTTTTTCATGTAGAGCAACGCTTGCCGCATTAGGCTGCGCAATGCCCGCGATTAGCACATGTATCGGCGTCTCCCGCAAAACCCTTATTAATGCCTCATAGAGCCGCGTGCCTAGGCCAAGATTAGCGCAGTCTGGCTTGAGATAAACGGTAACCTCGCGCGCAAAGTCATATGCCGCGCGCGCCTTCCACTGCGTCGCATACGCATAGCCTAAGATTGCGCCACTCGAATCCTCTGCGACAAGCCATGGCATCGTTGCCGTAATCGAAGACAGGCGTCTTAGCATCTCCGCCTCAACAATCGGCTCGATCTCGAAGGTTACCACTGTGTCTGTAATATAGAGGTTGTAGATTGCCGCCAGCGCTGCAGCATCAGCCGCCTCAGCTGCGCGAAGCACTACGGATTGTTGTTCGCCTTTTGCCGAGTTTTCGCGCGAATCACTCATGCTATATATTCCTGACACCCACTAGCGGTCTCGTTCGGAGAAAGGTCGGATACGATCAAGGCCGATGCCAGAGTCGACGAGCTGAGAGAAGTCTTCGGCAAGCCTTTCGCTTGCCTGCAGCACCTCCCGCCAGCACCGAACCCGTTCGTCTGCGGCGAGCGTCTCAAAATCTTTACGGTCTGGGATTTTCCCATTGGGCAAACTTGCTACAAACTCCTTCGAAGGCGTGACAAGGACAACCCGATCAAAGTGATGCGCGTGCACTTGGCGCCACGACAGCGGCTTGTCGAACCATCCCGGAATCACTTCCGACGAGAAATGCGGGTAAAGAACCAGACCATCGCCTGCATGAAAATCCATATCGAAGTGATAGTCGGTCATGCCACCGTCCCAATACAACCCTCGGGGCGCGCCGGGTATGTCGCGCACGCCTTCGAGCACATAGGGAATGGCGCCGGTTGCCATCATCGCCTGCATCACATTATTCTGCCGCAGCGGCACCAGCGTTGTCCGTAGGTCGTTCGCGGCGCGCCAAGGCGACTCTTCGCCCTGTGTCGAAAACAATGTTCGCTCGAAGAATAGCGACAGGCTGCGACGCGAAAAAACATTCGCGAGCGCTGCAAACCCAAGCGCAGCAGTCTGCAAGCTTTTTCGCTTAGATGAGCCGAAGCCACGGCTCCGATCGGCAACGATAGTGGTGTGAATCGCAGTATTCGCCGCAATTTCTGCAGCGCCCGTCGGACCCAACATTCCGGCGAGCATCGCCTCGGCCTTAAGAGTTATCTCGAGCTGGGTCGGGGTATCAGAATATTGCTCTTCGCTGTAAAGTTTAGCGAGGCGTTCGATCGCAGCGACTGGGTCTGCTGTGGCGAGGCAACACATTCGCCATGCGCCCGCCGATGAGCCTAACGTT
>LICD01000051.1 GCA_001438145.1 OM182 bacterium BACL3 MAG-120619-bin3
CCGATGCCGCGACACAGGATGCGCTGAGACTTTTTGGCCTGCATATAGGCACCGCCTTTCAGCTTATCGACGACGCACTCGACTATGACGGCGATGCGGTAAGCCTCGGCAAAAATGTCGGCGACGATCTCGCCGAGGGCAAGCCAACATTGCCTCTTATCCACGCCATGACCCAATGCAGCGAATCCGAAACCAAGCTCATCCGCGAGTGTCTGAGCAATAAGACGCCCCTCCTCCCCGATACGCTCGCGCAAGTGATCAGCATAATTCGCGAATCAGGGTCTTTAGAGTACACGCGTGCGAAAGCACAAGAACAAGCCACCCTCGCACTCAGCAAGCTCAGCCTGCTGCCTCCTTCTGTCTATCGCGACGCCCTGCATACCCTTGCAGAATTCTCTGTCGCTCGTAACGTTTAGTCAGCGAAAGCCGGTCGTAAAGCCTTAACAACAGACGCGCCGAGTCGTCATTCCGTGTGCGCTGCGCCCCCTAGCCCATGCCCATCGATCATGTTATAAACGCCCGATGTCTCGCGTACTGAGACGCCGAGTTACTTGACGCCTAAACTTCTGCGACGCGCAGTATACGGAGAACATTCTTTTGATCGATTTAGCGAACCGTCCCCTACCAGAACCAATTATGGAAACTATCGAAAATGTTCGAGAGTTTGAAAAGACGCCTCTCTATGAGCAGTTTCCATTTACGAACAGCTACGAATTATTGATGAATGCCGCGCAACAATTCGGCGACGGCCATGCGCTAGAATTCTTACTCCAAGGGCTCCCTGAAGAGAAAGAGCAATCGACAACGTATCGGGAGCTAGGCGAACAGGTTACTCGCACAGCCAATTTACTCTATTCGCTTGGCATCAACACTGCCGACTCTGTCTCGATCATTTTACCCGTGCTGCCACAAACTCATTTTGCAATTTGGGGCGCTCAGGCCGCAGGCATTTCTAATCCGATAAACCCAATGCTCGAAGCAGAGCACATGGCTGAAATAATCTCGGCAGCAAACTCAAAAGTGATTATTTGTCTCGGTAAATCACCCGCAACCGACATTTGGGAAAAAGCGATCGCCGCAGCGGCACTAACCGATTCAGTCACAACTATTATCGCAGTCAATGCGGCAGGCATGTGCGATCCGTCGGCGACGTTGCCCGAAGGCTCAACGCTTACCCTCTACGATTTCGACAATGCTATCGCTGCGATGAGCGCCGAAAAATTGGATTCCGGACGCGACTTTGAAGCGAGCGAAATTGCGGCTTACTTCCATACTGGCGGCACGACAGGCCGCCCGAAGCTCGCTCAATTGACACATGGAAACATGGCATTCGTCGGCCAGTTGATGCAAGTTTATACCGCTCATATGGAACACCACACCGTACTTTGCGGCCTCCCGCTTTTCCATATCTACGGTTGTATTATTCAGGGTATCGCCTCGTTCGCTGTGGGCTATCGTATATTTTTGATGACTCCCTCTGGTTTCCGCTCGCCAACCGCGATGCCGAATATTTGGAAGTTAATCGAACGCTTCAAGGTCAAACAAATTTCCGCCGTGCCGACTGTTTTAATGGCTCTATCGGAAATTCCAGTGGGCGATGCAGATATATCGAGCCTTACCAACTTAAATTCTGGCGCAGCCCCACTCTCGCGCCCATTCGAACTCAGCTTCGAAGAACGATTTAATGTCGAAATTGGCAACGGCTATGGCATGACAGAGACAACATCAGTCATCAGTCGAGCGCCCATTGATCAGCCTCCTGGAAGCGTGGGTATGCGTACACCCTATGGCGGCATACGTATAGTCCAGCTCGACGGCGCAACCGTCACTAAAAATTGTGAAATAGGTGATAGCGGAGCGATTTTGGTCAAGGGACCACAGGTTTTCGCTGGCTACAAAGTAGAGGCCGACAATAGAAATGCGTGGGTCGAAGATGGCTGGTTTAACACAGGTGATCTCGGCTATTTAGACGAAAACGATTGCTTATTCCTGTCGGGCCGCGCGAAAGACCTCATAATAAGAAGCGGGCATAACATCGACCCAGAACTAATCGAAGAACCGATCAACTCTCATACCGACGTCGTCACCTCGGTGGCTATCGGCTTGCCCGATGCTTATACCGGTGAGCTGCCTATGGCTTATGTCGTGCTCACCCAAGGGAGTTCGCTTACTGAGCAGGAACTTATCGATTACGCCGCCGGACTCATCTCAGAGCGCGCAGCAATCCCGAAGCGCATCGACTTCTTACAAGAAATGCCGCTTACTGCGGTTGGCAAGATTTTCAGGCCCGCTCTGCGACAAAAGATAGGCGAAGAGGTCGTTGCTGGACTGCTGGCAGGCGCTAACATAGCCGCCGAGATAAGCAGCGAAAACGAAAAGAAACGCGGTCTAGTAATCAAAGTTGTCGCCCACGACAAATCCCAAATCGATGCGATTAACGATCTCGTGAAAAGCTATATTTTCTCGACCGACGTCAGCTAGCCAAAACGCTTAGTGGGCAAAAATGATGCGAAGGCCTCCTCCAGCGCCTTCGGCATCGCCGCTCTCGCGCTCTAACACTCTGAGGCGAGAGTTGCTCGGCCGGTAAATCTCCTCGTTCAGCAGCACTAACTCTTCTGCCTCGCGGCTCAATTTCCTGGCTGCGACGAGATCACCCTGTTCAAAATAAATTCGTCCTAGCGCCACATAGAAATCAGGTTCTTCTTCTTTTAGCGCGAGCGCGCGCTCAAACGCTTTCCGTGCAAGCGCGAGATCGCCCTCTCCGTAAGCAACATGGCCCTGTGCGTAATGATAGTAAGGATTCATCGCATTAAACCGCTCGATAGCTAATTCATAGGCGCGCGCACGACGAGTATCACCTTGCGCATGATAAAACTTCGCGAGGTTGGCAATAGCAGTGGCACTGTTCCCATCGAGCTCGAAGGCCGTCCGATAGCTGTATTGCGCGAGCGCCCGGTCACCGACTCTGTTAAAAGCCGCGCCTACATTGTTCCACGCGATGGCGTTTTCGGGATCTAAGAACAGCGCATTTTTGAAATAGGCGATCGCACCCTCGTAATTGTGCGCAACCAATGCCTCGACTCCGAGATTATTAAAATAGAGCGCTCGCGCTTGTGTATCGCTGATTACTTTAGAGGTGAGTTGCTGCAACGCAATCTCAGGGGTGAAATCGGCGACGTAACGAATAGTCTGATCGAACCGCCCCGTTGCATTAATGTGCTGACTTAACACTAAAAGCCCGCCTCGCTTATCCCAACTTGGCTGCACATCGACGCGTTGAAACCTCGCTTCGATGCCTAAGTGTCTTGCCATGGCAACGTAAAGATTCATCGCGGATAGGCAGTTGCCGCTGCGCGCGTTATACAGCTCCATCGCGGTGTGTGTTTTCTCGGCTGAGTAGATTATGCCTAGGTTCGCTTCGTCGTAGAGGAAGTCTTGCAGGAGCTCTACGCGCTTGCGCTCATCGCGGACATAGCCAATATAGCTATCCAATTGCCCTTTGAGCTCGTCGCTCAAAAACAGAGGATCGATATCGGCGAACGCGTCACTGGTTTGATCCAGAACCCGCGCTTGCAACTCATTGTCGTGAAGAAACTCGCTCTCCAAGTCGATAGAAGTACAGCGAGTGAGCATGAGGACTAACACAATAGAAAAACGTAACGTCTTCATAATGCACGCTCCTTAAATCAGGCAGTAATTCAACCCAACTCCAGAGTAGACCTTTCGCGCATATTTTTCCATGCAGTGAAATTGACGGGCACAAAAAAGGGGCTTGCACCCCTTTTTCTTAAACCCCAATGAGCGTTCGACTCCCAGAGTATTCCGCGTAACGTAGTTTACATGCCTGGATAATTAGGACCACCGGCACCTTCTGGCACAACCCAATGGATGTTTTGCGAGGGGTCTTTAATATCGCATGTTTTACAGTGAACGCAGTTTTGCGAATTAATCTGAAAACGCTTCGAACCATCGGCTTCGTCTATCACCTCATAAACACCGGCCGGACAGTAGCGTTGAGCGGGCTCGTCAAATTTCGGTAGGTTAACGCCTATCGGAATGGAGGCATCTTTGAGCTGTAGATGACACGGCTGGTCTTCGGCGTGATTAGTATTCGACAAGAAAACAGACGAGAGTTTGTCGAATGATATTTTGCCATCGGGCTTCGGATAATCGATTTTTGGCGCCGACGCGGCGGGCACGAGTTGCGCGTAGTCATGTGTCTTGTCGTGAATCGTGACCGGCGACTTACCGAACAAGATATTTTGCTCAATAAACGTTAGCGCACTGCCTATCCAGAAACCGAATTTATGGAAGCCCGAGCTAAAGTTACGCGTCTTATGTAACTCTTCATAGAGGTCGGACTGTTTGAATCGCTCGCTGTAGTCTATTAACTCGCGGGCTGGGGCCTCGCCCTCTGCAGCCTGCGTCAACGCAGCATAGAGCGATTCCGCGGCAAGCATGCCCGACTTCATCGCTGTATGACTGCCCTTGATTTTGGCAGCATTGAGCGTGCCAGCGTCACAGCCTATAAGCAGGCCGCCAGGAAAGGTCATTTTAGGCAAAGAGTTTAAGCCGCCCTTAATCAGCGCTCGCGCTCCGTAGCTGATGCGTTTGCCGCCTTGAAGCGTCTTCTCGATAACCGGATGATGCTTAAACTTCTGAAATTCATCGAAGGGGCTAATGTGGGGGTTTTTATAGCCCAAGTCTACGATAAGCCCCAGAGAGACTTTGTTATCTTCGACATGGTAGAGGAAGCCGCCGCTAGTTCCGGCATAGCTCGCACCTATCATCGGATAGCCCGCGGTATGCACGACTAACCCTTGCTGATGATTCTCAGCGGGGATTTCCCATACTTCTTTGAGGCCGATACCGTAGTGCTGCGGATCGCTGTCTTTGTCGAGCGCATATTTGGCAATGATCTCCTTGCCTAGGTGCCCGCGGCACCCTTCTGCAAGGATTGTGTATTTGGCATGAAACTCGAAACCTGGTTCGAAAGACGGCTTGTGTTCGCCATCGGCAGCGACGCCCATATCACCGGTTGCCACGCCCTTTACGCTGCCATCATCGTGGTACAAAATCTCAGCAGCGGCGAAGCCTGGGAAAATTTCAGCGCCGAGTTCCATCGCCTGCTCGCCTAACCACGCACACAGGTTCCCCAGCGAGATAATGTAATTGCCTTCGTTATGCATCGGCTTAGGCACTAATAAGTCAGGGAACTTAATTGCCGATTTCGCACTTGGGAGATAGTAGACATTATCGCCAGTAACGGCCGTGTTGAGTGGAGCACCCTTCTCTTTCCAATCGGGAAACAGCTCATTAAGTGCCGAAGGCTCAAATACCGCACCGGAGAGGATATGTGCACCCACCTCCGAGCCCTTTTCGAGAACGCACACCGAGATCTCTTTACCTTCGGCTTTCGCCATTTGTAGCAGCCGACAGGCAGTCGAGAGGCCAGCAGGCCCAGCGCCGACTATTACTACATCGACTTCCATAGATTCGCGTTGCATGCATTTCCCCTTTCGATTCGATTATGTGGCGCACAGTGAGCGCCGAAAAACCTTAACGGGTTTATACGGACTAACAGCGCGCGACAGACCATGTATTATCGCCAATTACTCGCTGTAGCGCAAAAATCATCGACATCATTCTGTGAGTAATCGCCCGAGCGCATAGCCTTCGAGATATTTTCTAAAGTTATCGGGCCGAGTATCGCTAAAATCCCTAATAGGCCCGTTTCCCGCTTTAACTAAGCTCTGTTTGCCAGCGAATACACACAATTTGTCACAGCGATGCCAGATTGGCGCGCCTATACTGCGCTGAGTTTAAGAGTATTCAATCGGCAGCGCTGAATCTCTGGCAATTTTAACGCGCCATTAAGTCACAAAACGTAACTCATACAATCTGCCCGCTGCGTCTTAGCGTTACCGAGGTAGTCAAGTTTTCTCGGAGAAATTCCATGAAGCGGCGCCTCGCCTCCTTCTTTACCATTCTTGCTCTGTCTCCCTCTTTAGGATTATCGCAAAATCCTGAGAGCCCCACTGAGACAGCGCCGGAGCCTGCCTCGGTAGACGACCTAAGCGTTGTCTACGAAGCGGCTTATTTCGACCAATTCCAGCCGGTATCGGTTAACGACATGGTCAGCCGTATTCCGGGAATAGGCCTGGCGCTCGGCGGTGGTGGCGGTGGCGGAGGTCGCGGGCTTGGTGGTGGCGCAGGCGAAATCCTAATCAATGGCCAGCGCATCACAGGCAAAAGCAATGAGGGTCGAAGCCAGCTAAGCCGAATCAGCGCCGATGACGTCGATTATATTGAAATTATTCGCGGCACTTCAGAGGAAATTGATGTTCGCGGCGGCGGACAGGTCGTCAATATCGTCCTTCGCGCTGCCCAGTCTAGATCAAGCATCGCCGCAGAAATCAGCACTGACCGCATGCAGGATAGCAAACTCGCCCCCGGAGCACGGCTCTCCTACTCTGGACAAAACGGCAATCTTAACTACTTATTTCATATTCAGAGCGACCCCAATTACGTCAATCAGGTTATCCGTGAATCGAGCTTCGACCCTGAGGGTGTTGCAACTGAGAGACGATTAGAAGAAAGCACCCGCGACCAGACCAACTATGAAACCAGCGTCAATCTAGGCTATCAATTCGAGAAATCGATGGTGCAGTTGAACGCGCTCTATGGCCAAACCGCTCCTCCAACGGACATAACCCGAGGCATCATTGGACTCGCTGAAGACAACCCGAGCGTAAACCTCGAACGCGAAGCTAACCAAGGGCGAAGAGATAATTGGGAACTCGGGGGCGACTACGAATACTCCTTCGACAACCGATCCAAATTCCGATTCTTGTTCATCGTTAACGATCGCGATTTCGATTTCACCCGCGAACGTTTTCAGTTGGGAAGCGACGAAGAAACCAAAGACCTTTTCCTCTTTTCTGCCGCGCGCGATCGAGAACGCATAGCACGAAGCTCATACACGTTTAATTTGCTTGCAGGTCAAGCGATTGAAACTGGCGTCGAGATCGCTCAGACAATTCGCGATTCTGAAATCCGTCTGGGCAACGACGATGAGGGTGGCGAACCGTCCGCAGCACACGGGGGACTTTTCCCTGTTGACGTCGACAATGCCCTCTCCTCAGTTGAAGAGATCCGCAGCGAGTACTTTGCCATACACAATTGGCAGTTAACCGACTCGATGTCACTAGAAACTGCTTTGGTTTATGAATCGTCCGAGATTACGCAATCTGGCGATGTGGGCAATTCCCGCAGCTTTGGCTTTTTTAAGCCGAGGGTCGACTATCGTTATAACCTTACCGAATCGCTCCAGTTTCGCGCCACTGCCGAAAAGACAGTTTCACAACTGAGTTTTTCTGATTTTAGCGCGACAACAGACAATTCAGATGATGATCAAGATACTATCGCCGGCAATCCAAATATTAGACAAGAACAGACGTGGCGTTACGACCTCAATTTGGAATATCGCCTACCAAACAATATCGGTGTGCTTAACTCGAAATTTTATTACCGCGATGTGAGCGACGTGATAGATCGCATCGATGTGTCGCCGTCCCCGGACAATCTCCAATCGGCACGCGGAAACATTGGTAATGGCACGCGCTATGGCCTTAACTTAGATGCGAGCACCCAGCTTTCTTATCTAGGGTTACCCAACGCGCTCTTCACTGTGCGTCTTGGCATCAACGAATCCGAATTGCTTGACCCCTTCTTAGGCATAGAGCGCCGATTTGGCTGGAGTCGTCGCTGGAATGGCCGCACCGAATTCCGTCACGACGTAAACAAATACAATCTTAGCTACGGGTTTAATTACTCGACCCAAGCGCGTGAAGGCAGCAACTACACCCGTATCGATGTGTTCGACATCGAGAGAGAAATCCCGGATTACGACCTCAACCTCTTCTTCGAAAAGCGCGCCTTTGGCGGAGTTACCTTCCGGTTTGATATGCGAAACGCCAATGATCGAAACTTCTGCCGCGAGCGCACCCGCTTCGATGGTGCGACTGTCGATGGGATTGTCGAAGAAATCGAGAACTCATGCAGACAGCCGGGCGTGAGGTATTCACTTAAAATCAGAAATACTTTTTAACCCCACACGCCTTTTTGCCGCACAATTTTAGAGGGTCGGTCACTCGGTTTTCGTAAACACCATCATGTGTTGCCAGGGCAAGAAATCGAGGGTCTCTGTCCACTCAAGTCCGAAAACGCCCATTTCTTTGATCACTTGCTCTTGAGTCATCTTGTGCAAGGGGCGAATAGGCACTGAGGCGTCTTCGCCTCGATACTCGAGTAAGAAAATGCGGCCACCTGGCCGAAGTGCATTGTAGATGCCGTTAATCATCTCGAAAGGGTGGGAAAACTCGTGATAGGCATCGACCATAATTGCGGCATCGATTGAGTTCATCGGAAGGTTTGGGTTGTCTATTGCACCCTTCACCCCTTCGATATTCGTTACGTCTTCTTTCGCCTTAGTAGCTTCTACGATGTCGAGCATTTCTTGCTGAATATCCACCGCTAGCACTTTGCCTTCTGGCACAAGCTTGGCAATTCGAAACGAAAAGTAGCCAGAGCCCGCGCCAATGTCCGCGACCACATGAGTGGGCTCAAGTTTCATATTGGCGACAACTTCATCCGGCATCTCTTCTTGAATGCGCCCAGGGCGATTGAGCCATCCCGCGGCTTGATGCCCCATAACGAATGAAATTTCGCGTCCCATATAAAATTTACCAATACCTGTCGTTCTGCGTGATTGATCTTCGATATAACCTGGATTTTCGGCCGCCAGTGTCGGCAACGTAATGATCAAGCTGAGCGCTGCACTGCCGAGCGCAACTACTCCTCGCTTTACTGTCGAGGTCACTGAATAAACCATGTGTCTTTCCTCAATGGGGATCGTTAACTGAGCGCCTACAATACTACAGCGCCGCGATCGGTGGCTACGCGTATGAGTAACGGCGCGGCCTTTCCTGATGCCTTTCCTGTTACCTTTCCTATGCTAGACTCAGGATCTAAAATCAACTGAAAGCGAGCCGCTAGATAATGACACAAGTACTTAAAGGCATTCGCGTCCTAGACTTCGGACGCTACATAGCAGGGCCGTTCTGCGGCACACTCCTCGCCGACATGGGCGCAGAGGTGATTCGAATAGAAAAGGTAGATGGCAGCGAAGATCGCTACCTCGCGCCTATAAGCGACACCGATGACGGTGGCACGTTTATGCAACTGGCACGCAACAAGAAAGGCCTAACCCTCAACCCGATGAAGCCTGAAGGCCGCGAGATCGTCAAAAAATTGGTCGCCACTGCAGATGTTGTCATCGCGAATTTACCACCCGATACACTGGCAGCGATGGGGCTAGACTACGACAGTCTTAAGAGTGTGAAACCTGACATTATTCTTACCATGATTTCGGCGTTTGGCCGCGGCGGGCCTTATAGTAATCGAGTCGGGTTCGATGGCCTAGGCCAGGCGATGTCCGGCGCGATGTATCTGTCAGGCACGCCTGATCAACCGGTTAAAGCATGGCCCCCCTTCGTCGACTTCGGTACGGCAAGTTTCGCTGCATTCGGCACCATGGCAGCGCTATTCGAGCGCCAGAAAACCGGCCGCGGCCAAGTGGTTGAAGGCTCTCTATTCAATACGGCTTTGACGCTGATGAATGGCACGATAATCGAGCAGTCAGCATTGGGAGTTGATCGCGTCGCAAGCCTCAATCGTGGTCAGGGCGCAGCTCCGTCCGACACGTTTAAATGCAAGGATGGTTGGGTGTTAGTGCAGTCTGTGGGAGGCCCGCTGTTTAAACGCTGGGCAGATCTGATGGGCGAAAGTCATTGGCTCGAAGACGAGCGCTTTAAAGACGATATCAGCCGCGGCGACAATAGCGTGCTTGTGAGTGAACGCATGGCTAAATGGTGTGCCGAGCGCACGTCTGCCGAGGCACTCGCTGCAATGGAGGAGGCACGCCTCCCCGCAGGACCAGTGCTATCGCCGCAGCAGGTGTTACAGGATCCGCACATTGCAGCGAAGGGACTTTTTCAAGCGGTGGAATATCCAGGTCTCGAAAAAGCGGCTCCGCTTATGCGAACCCCTGTTGAACTCTCTGAAACTCCGGGCGAAATCCGCCACCGTGCGCCGACATTGGGCGAACATACCGATGAGATTATGCGCGAGCTAGGCTATTCGGACGAGGTGATTGCTGATCTGCATGAACAGCGAATCATCTGACAAAGCAGAATAACCCCTAGTCTTAGGCTAGGGATTATTCGAACCGGGTGCTGATTGATTAATCGCCCCTTGCTGCTTTCAGCAGCGCGTAGACAATGACGCTCCCGCTGCGGGGAGTTTCGTGGCCGGTTTGAAACGTCATCATCGCATTGCCCGAATTAGTGGCAATGTACTGCGTGCCATCGACCTCGTAGGTAATCACGCCGCCCCCAATGGGCGCGCCGGTATAAATACTGTTAAGCACCTCGCCACTTGCCGCGTTTAGCATCAATAGGTTGCCCGTAAGTTCGCCGCTTAATACCAAGCCCCCTGCAGTTGTCGTAACACCGGCTACCATAGGCGCAGGCGAATGGTAGCGCCAACGTATCTCTCCGCTTTCTACGTCTACCGCTGTAAGCCATCCGCTCTGCTCGCTATCGGGAACCACTCCGCCTCCCATATATAATTGACCGGGCTTCACTTCGACCTCTTCTGCCGCCACAAACCGAGCGCAGTAGTCGATGGAGGGCGTGACGACAATACGCTCGCCTGGATGGTAGGCTGGCCCGCTCCACAAAACGCCCCCAAAGACACCAGGACAAGCAAAGACTCCTTCCTGCGTGACCGGTACCTCAGCGTTGAGAATCGTCGTAATAGGCGTCTCATAGAGCGCCTCACGCGTATTTTTGTCCAGCGTCCTCAGAACGCCATCTTTGCCTACAGTCGCCACGAGATCGCGCGACACGTTATCCACTCCAGCCTTCAACACGGGGCTCACCTGAGTCAGATCCCAGTCGTGGTCATCGTTAGGAACGATTGACTTATGCCACAGCAACTCGCCGCTGCGTGGATCAAGCGCAATAATATTGTTGGTGTAAAGATTATCGCCGGGCGCAGATACGCAGGTAAATCGGGCGCGGGGTTGGTTACTGCCGCATAGAGCTCACCCTTCTCCAGATCCATGCTTAGCGGGGTCCAGACGGCACCTCCACCTAATACGATATTGTCCGGGTTGCCCCATGTTGGCCCGCCGCCTGCAGCGGCTTCTGGCACAGTATGAAAACGCCACTGTTCCTCTCCATCAGCGAGAGAGAAGGCGCCAACCCAGCCTGAAATTGCGTTCTCGCTTCCCGCAGGGCCAATCAAAATTAGGTCTTCGAAAATCATTGGAGGCATGGTGAACGTTTCACCAAGCCAAGGGTCTGCGACCTGTCGCGCCCACAAAAGATTGCCGTTAGCAGAATCAATTGCGAGCAAATAGCCATCGTTGGTGCCGCGCACCACATAGCCCTCTTTTATCGCTACTCCCCTATTATTGCCCCAAACGGTGCGGTCTTTCGGTGTCCATGTGTATTCCCATTTGCGCTCGCAGGTCGCGGCATCAATGGCAGCCGTACGCGTCGAATTGGTGATATACATTACGCCTTCGTACACGATCGGACCGGTCTGCATAGTCGCAAAAGTTTCTAGCTGATACGCGCAGACCTGTTGTAAGTCGCCTACATTTGCAACGCTGATTTGATCGAGCCCGCTGTAGCGTGTGCCTTTGTAATTTTGATTGTGGTACAGCCAATCAGCATGATTAGTCTGCGCCGCTTTAAGATCAGCGAAACTAGGGCCGTGGCCCGTTGGCACAGTACCTGCCTCGCCTGTAATAAATGTCGACGCACTATCGAGGCCCTCATCGCCACGCGATAGCGGTATCATCGCCAGCGCATCGTAGTCGTCGGTAAGAAGCTCGGTACCCGGAAGCACATTATTACGCCCAAGCACATACGCCATTACGTCGATGTACTCAGCGTCGTTAAGGACCTCAAGCTGGCGGGGTGGCATGGTGTTGCGAATGCGATTATAGAGTTCGGCGACATTGGCACCCTGCATTGAGTAGGATTTTCTGAACGTAACGCTGGCAAGAATCGGTGCTACACCCCCTTCGAGATTAGCGCCATGG
>LICD01000052.1 GCA_001438145.1 OM182 bacterium BACL3 MAG-120619-bin3
CCCTTTGCCACGGCCGCCTCCGACAAAAGACGCGCATTAGACTGCGAATCGGTTGCTTGAATAAACCCTGGGCACTGCTGCGCCAGATTCATCGCTCGATTGATTTTTGTCGGCGTAACATTGCCGGTAGTATTGAGTATTTGGTCGATGCCGTTACGAAACATCGCCTCGGCCTCGCTGACCTTCGCGGTACAAATGCCAACCGACCCTCTCGCCATCTGCATATGCGCAATCGTCGGGCATTTATGTGTTTTGGCATGCGGGCGACTCGTGATGCCATTGTTCGACAATGTCGTCGCCATCTTATCCAGATTACCTTCGAGGCGATCGAGATCAACACACAGCGCAGGCGTGTCCAGCTCCCATTTAGAGACGTTGACAGACATCTCTCCATTCGCGTAAAAATCCTGCATCTCTTTTGAGGTATAGCCTCGAACCGATGCAGGAACCCAAATCGCCGCGGCGCCGCCTGCCTGAAGAAACCGTCGCCTGGAGAAATTATTGTTATTCATAGGATACGCCTTTGGAGAGAATGGTATGGCTTTGGCCCAATACTACTAGAATCTGTGCGTATCCCAAGTGATTTTATCCTGATTCGCAAGTCTACTCTTGTTCCAGAATCACTGACAATTTGACACAGGGGTAGTGCTCGGCTTTCTGCTAAAGCGGTGCTACGCTGTTAATCTCGAATTAAAACCGGCCTTGAAGCCTTACGATTATTTGCCCTGAACCCAAGGAAGCAAAAACATGAACACACCTCGATTATTCGGCAAGCGACTCTCTCTCGCTGCAGCCGCGCTATTATTTGCGATACCGGCGATCTCTACACATGCGGCCGAGAGCGTTTTGTTTATCGGCAACAGTTTTACCTTTGGCTATGGCTCGGCCGCGCGCTATTACCGCGCGGATACCGTAACCGACCTTAACAAAGAAGGCACCGGAGGTGTTCCTGCGCTGTTCAAATCCTTCGCCGATCAGGCGGGCGTCGACTATGACGTATCGATCGAAACTTACCCAGGTGCAGGCCTCGACTTCCATCTTGCTAATCGGCTAGACCTGATTGGCCAGCAACCTTGGGATCATGCAGTCATGCACGGCTTTAGCACACTCGATAGAGACGCACCGGGCAACCCTGCCACGCTTATCGCAACCGTTGCCGACATGGCTGAATTCCTGCGTGGACTCAATGCGGACTCCGAACTCTATCTTTCCGCGACATGGTCGCGTGCCGACATGGTCTACCCCGAAAATAAGCCTTGGCATGGCACGCCCATCGAGCAGATGGCGATAGATATTCGTGCAGGCTACGACGCCGCAGCTGCGGGCGTTGGCGCTTCGGTAAACCCTGTTGGCGAGGCCTGGTCGCGCGCGATGGCAACCGGCGTTGCCGACCCGAATCCCTATGACGGCATAGCGCCAGGACAGGTCGACCTCTGGACATGGGATCACTATCACGCGAGCAGTTATGGTTATTATCTTGAGGCGTTAGTCGTCTTTGGAAACGTTACGGGCATTGACCCGCGCTCACTCGGACGCAATGAATGTTCGGGCTATGAGTTAGGGTTTTCATCTGCAGAGACTGCTGCGCTTCAGCAAGTTGCCTATGATCAGCTCGCCGCCGAAGGCAAAGTCACCGCTGCGCCGGCGGATGAGGCAAGAGTAATTCCGCAGCGCTGCGAGGGTTAAACGCGCTGCGGCTACACATCAACTAGTCGCGAGTAAAATACCCAACACGGTCGCCACTGTAGGTGCCAACCCAAATCTGATCGCCCACTTGTAGCGCGGAGCTCACGCGCTGCAGTGCTGCGTCACCGTCCATGCCGCCTATTCTTGTTGCTTCAAGCGATGCAGCATCAACTTCAACTACCGACCACCCATTGCCGCCGGCGTTGCCACCAGCGGTGAGCAGTTTGCCTGATTCGCCCCAGCGGATATTGTCGAGAATAATGTCTAGCGCAACCGAATCACTCGCGACAGGCTCCTGGCTAAGATCGAATCGTACCAGCTCTCGCGTGCCTAATGCGGCCACGTAGAGATAACGATTATCATCGGACACAACAATACCGTTAGGCCCAGCTAGCTCGCTGCCGGCCAGCACAGAAGGCTCACTTCCTGGGCGCCAGATGACGACACCGCCTTTGACTAGACCCGTCACAGACGCCGCGATGCCTCTCTCCCATTCCATAAACTGCGTAGTGGCAAAGCCGCCATCGGCGAAAATTGCGACGCTGTTGTGCATGATCGATTCGTCGAGCGGAACACAGCCTCGCCACGTTAGCTTCGCGTCGCCACCGGCTAAGCTTAGGTCAAAAATTTCGATGGCCTCACGTCCGCCATGGCTTGTGATGTACAAATCAAACACGTCGGCGCCGGTTTCGCGCAGAGCAAGGCCGTGAGCTGAAAAATTGGTGACATCGAATAAACCTGGACAGCTTGAATAGGAAACGCTGTCAAAATCTTGGGAGAAATTAGGGGCGCTGGCTAAATCATGCCAACTGTTATCTCTAGTATCGATCAGATAGAGATGCCCATTCACCCCCTCGCCAGTCATGCCCGAGGTAATGATAAGGCCACTGTCGCCGACGCTCAGCAGATCTTCGGCATTCATTAAACCGCAGACATAGCTGATACCTGAGTCCGCGGCACAGGCATTCGACGGCTCCGCAGCGACGCTATGCGCAGACACGAACAGACTAACGCCGAAGGCGGCTAACATATTGGAGGCAAAAAATTTCATAGTTTTCTCTCGTCATGATCATTTAAATAGCTTACGTAATGAGATTCATCTCATCGTCCCACTCGGCGGTGATATCACGGCGCGTTTGATCAACACACTTTGCCAACCACTCTGCGTCATAGCTTTTCCCATGCCTTGCTAACACTGCTTCGGGCACGCCGTCCCAGATGTTAGGTGTGTTTCCCTGATACCCTAAATCGCGAAAACCTAGCTCGGTCGTGTAATACCCAGTGAGTGTCATATTACGCATTAGCGTAAAGAAAGCGATGCCCGGCTGAAGCGCGTCGTCCTGTACATCCGGATAAGCGATCTCGTCGCAGATTGCCAACTGCTGCTGCTCGTCAACATCGATAAACTTTGCGCCAAATTTTTCGAGCGCATAGCTATCGAGCCACGCGATGCCATCACGTAGCGGCCGCTTATACTGCACTCGGTCTTTCGCCATGAACTCAACAAAATCGGGAAGCCCCGCAGCGAGCGCGCCACCGTTTTCATGATTCGATGGCAGGATAATGTCGCATAGCACGGCAAGGGTAAGCAGTTCATGTTCGCGAAAAAAAGTCTCTGCAAAAAGTTCGGCGTCGCGCTGTTTTTCAGCATCGGTTCGTGCGTAGGAATAGTGCGTTGGCAGCGATGTCCACGACACCGCCCGCGACGTTGCACTGGGAGCGCAGCCAGAACTCGCTAGCAGGGAGCCCGCAAGAGGGGCTAGCATGAGCGCTTTAAGTACGTCTCGTCTATTTATCGCAACGCTGTTGCTGATCGGTTTAGTCATCGCTCACACCCTAAATATTTTGCTGTTTCATCTGCTCGATAATGTAGTCCGACGCGCGCCACGACAACGCGAGAATCGTCCACGTAGGATTTTTATCGGCTTGGGAGACAAAAGTACCCGCATCGACAACGAACACATTGCTTGCGTCGTGCAGCTGGCCGAATTGATTGGTCACCGAAGTTTTCGGGTCTAGGCCCATTCTGGTTGTGCCCACCTCGTGAATAATTTCACCCGGCTTTGCAAGACCATATTTACGATTGGCACCCGGTTTCTCGCCCAGCAAAATACCGCCAGACGCCTCGAGCAACGCCTCCATTGATTCTTGCATGTGCTTTGCCTGATCGATCTCGTAATCGGTCCATTGGTAGTTAAAGCGCAGAACAGGAATGCCCCACTCATCGACCACCTCAGGATCTAGCTCACAGTAGTTATCAAACTGCGGTACGCTTTCACCCCGACACGCGATACTGAGCCGCGCACCATAGAAGCGCCGAATATCATCCCGCAGTCCATTACCATAGCCGCCAACCCGCTCGCCCAAATAGTCGTTGTATTGATTAGCCGCGAATCCAAACCCGTATGACGGCATGCCCATGCCACCGCCTATCTCCAGATGATAGCCGCGTGGAAAATCTAACGTAGAATTTTCGAGCCACCACGGGGTGTAGACATGCATACCACCCACGCCGTCTTCGTTATAAATATCTCGGTCCATCAGTTCGGGCAAAAAGGCCGCGCGGCTTGCACCGGTAGAGTCATGAAGATAACGTCCTACGTGACCACTGCTATTACCCAGGCCGCTTTCATGATGATCACTTTTCGAATTGAGCAAAATGCGCGCGCTGCTGCAGGCCGAAGCCGCTAAGATTACAATGCGCCCCTTAAGCTGATATTCCTTTTTATCTTCTTTGTTAATGTACGACACGCCAGTTGCCTTGCCGCTTTCATCGGTCGTCACCTCGCGCACCATTGAATTGGTGTAGAGATCGACCTGCCCGCCTTTCAATGCGGGATAAATAAGCGCCGTGCTCGAGGAGAAGTCTGCGTGAATCGAACACGCACGGCTGCACTGGCCACAGTAATAGCAAACCCCTCGCTCATCGTTAATGCGTTTTGTGAGCATAGACTTGCGCGCGGGATAAACTGGCACATTGAGTTTGCGAGCGCCGTCGATATAGAAAAGTTCGTGCAGGCGAGGCTTAGGCGCGGGGAGAAAAAAACCATCGGGGTCGTTATACAGGCCTTCGTTACTGCCAAAAACACCAATCAATTTATCTACTTTATCGTAGTATGGCTTCACGTCTTCGTAGCCAATTGGCCAGTTATCACCGAGGCCGTCGACGTCTTTACGCTTAAAGTCGAGCGGGCCGAAGCGCAGGGATATGCGCCCCCAATGGTTTGTGCGTCCGCCTAACATGCGCCCACGCCACCACATAAACTCGGTGTCGCCCTTTTGAGTGTAGGGCTCTCCATCGAGGTCCCAACCGCCTATACAGGCGTTGTAATCGCCAAAGGGTCTGCGCCGCGTGCTCGCCCCGCGACGCGGCGATTCCCATGGATTTCGCAACTGCGTGCGATTTTCATCCGCTGCGGGATCGTAGTAACCACCGGCCTCCACCAACGCGACTTTTAGGCCTGCATTCGCTAATTGATAGGTCGCCATGCCACCACCGGCGCCCGAGCCGACAATAATAATATCGTATTCTTGTTCAGCCATTCGATGCTTTGTCCTTATTCTGTGCTCCACTAAAGAGTAGAATAAACCGACTGAAAGAGACACCGAATTCTTAGAAAAACATGCAATCTGTCAAGAGCACTTTTAACCACTTACTATGGCACTTCTTGTGCCACTTCCTGTGACACTTCCTGTGGCACTTCCTGTGGCACTTCTCCGAGATCTGCCTCATCAAATTCGCTCTCAACCCGCGGGTCCAAAGTGATAGCGCCCTGAGCGCTAACAGTGGTCGCCATTTCGAATTCGGTGAAATGCTCTCTCGCAGACCCTCGTATTTTGGTTAGTACAAAGATTGCCGATCCACCGAGCATAAGTATTAGCCCATTAACGATGAAGAACGCGTGAGCGCCTATTAAGCTCATCGCTTGTGCGACAAGCAACGGCCCAACGATCGCGCCTAACGCATGAACAATCATCAGCCCAGTGCCAATTTCAAGGAAGGAACTCGATGCCGAATTGTCGCTTGCATGGGCAAGACTCAGAGCATACAGCGGCATGGCACAGCCACCATAGAAGACCATCAAATACGGCACGCCTTCAACGCCGGAAAATAACATAAGCAAAGAGACGAGTGCCCCGACAATCATGATCGAAAAGATGACGATCCGGCGATCCATCTTGTCCGAGAGCCGGCCCAGCGGCAGTTGCGTCAGCGCTCCACCAATAATGCCCAATGCCATCATCGTACTAATTTCATCAATCGCGAGCCCTATCTGTAATCCGTATGCTGGTGCTAATCCATAATACGAGCCGGTCACCAGGCCTGAAATCAACGCGCCTATTGTTGCGGCTGTCGAGGTTCTGAGCACTAGAAAAGGCGAAAATGAAGCAGACGGAATCTGAGAGGGTTGCGCAGTACGTGTGAGGCAAATGGGTATCGCGGCGGCAACAAAAAGCATCGCCGCTAAAATAAGAAGGCTTCCATCTTCGATCGGCGAAACTTTGAGCAGTAACTGACCGGAGGCCATTGCGAACAGCGCAATCATTGTATAGAACGCGAGCACAGTGCCTCGATTGTCTTCTACCACGAGTTCATTAAACCAACTCTCGATAACCAGATAGAGTCCAGCAACCGACACGCCTACCAAGAATCTTAAGGCAAGCCAGAACACATAGTTCTCAGACAGAGCCAAGGCCAGAATACTCGCCGTGCCCAATGATGAGAGCGCTGCGAATGAACGAATGTGGCCCGACCTGCTAACAAGATATGGAACCAAGAAGCACCCAAGAAGGAAGCCCGAAAAGTACACGGATCCGAGCATACCTGCCGCCAAATTCGACCAGCCGAATAATTCGGCGCGAAGAGGTACATAAGCGAGCTGTAATCCATGGCCTGCAATCAAAATAGCCATGCCAAAAAGTAGCGTCGAAATTCGCCCGATAATAGGCATTAACATTGAGTAACCCTTTCTAACCCTGAGCAGCTATCGGCACTGTTTTTGCGAACTTTTCTTGCAAATTGAGAGATCAAAATAACCACTTGGCTGTCTGAAAATGAAAGCCAAGTATGTAACCTACGTATTGTACGCTTATTCTCTGTTTTCCCTAGTTTATCTCAATTCAAAAGAGTCAAAACGACGTCCATCATGGGCCACTCGTTCTGTTGCATACCCCTGATAATTGTGTTTTTCTGCAGTCACACACTCTGTCATGCCAAGCAATTCGCTCAATCTTTATTAGTCAAAAGAGACGCCTATGAAACCTGTCATTTCAATCGCAAGTGAAGACGACCGATCATCAGCTATTAGCACAATAATACTTGGGTTTTCATCTGACCCGTTTGTGCGATGGCTTTGCCCTCATGGCCCAACTTATCTGAAGTTTCATGCAGCATTCAACGCGTTTGGCGGAGGCGCAATAGACAGTGGATCCGCTTTTATTGCAGAGGGCAACCGGGGAGCCGCTTTGTGGCTTCCACCCACTGTCGAGCCCGACAGCGAAACTTTTATTGGAGAAGTGGAAAAATTTGTGGTGAAGGAGCGGCAAGAAGTACTGTTTCGTATTCTTGAGGCATTCGAAGAATACCACCCGGACGAATCATGCTGGTATTTGCCGTTAATCGCAGTAGACCCTGCACATCAAGGCAGTGGCATCGGCTCAGAACTGATGAAGGCCGCTATGAGCCGGATCGATGAGGATGGCCTACCTAGTTACTTAGAATCTTCCAACCCTCGGAATATTTCGCTATATGAACGCTATGGATACGAAGTCATGGGCCAAATTAAGATAGGCGATGCTCCTACTATCCACCCGATGTATCGACCGGCTCGCTGACCTTCTTTTTAGCAGCCCCATAAGGAAAATAAGATGGCTCTTTCCCAGCGACACACCCTATCACTCCTTCGCACGTCACTTTTTGTCGTTTATGCCCAACTTATGGTCGTATCCAGCGCCTATGCCCAACAATTGCCTGGCACTGAAAATGGCGAGTGGCGCTATCTAGGCGGCGATGCCGGCAACACCCGCTTCTCTGCTCTAGATCAGATCAACGAATCCAATTTTGCCGAACTCGAGCAGGCGTGGATTTGGCGAAGCGATAATTTTGGGCCCAACCTCGACTATTTTTCCCGAGCAACGCCCATTTACGTCAATGAAACGCTATATACGGTCGCCACGCCGCGGCGACAGGTCATCGCGATAGATCCACGAACCGGCGAGAATCTGTGGACATTCAGAGAGCCCGAAACTATTCGACATCAGCGGTCGCCTCGACAGGCTTATGGCAAGGGCGTCGCCTATGCTGAGGTCGACGGACGCGGCGTGATCTACATCACCACGCCCGGATTCTTTCTGTGGGCGCTCGATGCCGAAACAGGGCTTCCGCTCGAAAATTGGGGCAACGCATTTCCGGTCGGCGGCCACCCTAAAACGGGTGTAATCGATCTCGTTCCGCAGTTAGTTAAAGATTGGCAACCGTGGCAAGACTATCTCGTGAGCGGCGGCGCCTATGACGCCGACTACGGCATTCCTCGCGAACTAGGCATGGTTACCGCCTCTGCGCCGCCGATTGTCGTTAACGGCGTCGTTGTCGTGCTTGTGGGGCATCAGCCAAGCTATGGGCAGACGCGTATCGAGAACGTTCCGGGAGATATTATGGGGTTCGACGCCGCAACCGGCGAGTTTCTGTGGAAATTCCATTCAATACCAAGACCCGGCGAAATCGGTCACGAGACATGGCTTAACGACGCATGGAAATTCTCGGGAGACATTTCAACATGGGCGCCAGCATCGGCTGATCCCGAACTTGGCCTTGTTTATTTGGTAACCAATGCCTCCACCGTTCAGTCTTATGCGGGCCACAGACCCGGCGACAATTTATTCGGCGGCAGTGTACTCGCGCTTGACGTTAAAACAGGCGAACGCCGGTGGCATTTCCAGATCCATCACAGCGACCAGTGGAATTACGACCTGCCCACGCCGCCAATGCTAATGGATCTCACGGTTGATGGTCAGCGCATCCCTGCGCTTATTCAAAATACCAAACAGGGTCTCGTCTTTGCCTTTAACCGCAAAACAGGCGAGCCAATTTGGCCTATCGAAGAGCGTCCGGTCATGCAAACTGAGGTGCCGGGCAATTGGACAGCTGCAACACAGCCCTTCCCTACGTGGCCAGAACCTGTTGATCCGATTGTCACTAACGGCCTCACCGAAGAGTTTGTCATCGACTACACGCCCGAGCTCAAAGAGCAGGCGCTGATGATTCTCAATGGCTATCGTGTCGGCGGACTCTATGTCCCGCCATTGCCGCGCGACCATAGCAATGAGTTCATTAATAACATTGGCTGCCTTGGTGCCGGCAATGTGATCCCCCATCCTCCGGTTGGCGATCCTAGCACCGGCATGATGTTTAACTCGCACAGCCGCTCATGCTTCGCCCCCGGATTTATGATTCCGACCAACGGCATCGATCGCGATAACCCCAACTACCCCAAGCCAGGGGACGGTGGCGTGACGCCAAACAGCACCCCAACGACAGGACGCACAGTAGCCGCGTGGCGCCCCGGTGGCGGTGGCGGACTGCCAACCATCGATGGCTTGAGAATCTATAAGCCCATGGATAGCCAACTCACCGCCTACAATATGAACTCGGGCGCCAAAGCATGGTCGTTGCCCGTGGGTCCAACGCCCGATGAAATAACGAACCATCCAATGCTCGCAGGTGTCGATGTGCCAGAAACCGGCGGTCTTGGCTGGTCAATTCAGATGGTTACCGGTGATTTATTGGTGCAGGCGCGTGCGATGAGCGAAGGCGGCGTCCAGTTCGCACCCGACGAGGACCCGCTCACGCTCAATGCCCGCAATAAGTATACGGGCGAAATCGTAGCGAGTGTGCCGCTTCCAGCGCCGGCACAATATGGAATGATGACCTACAGCCACGACGGCAAGCAGTACATTGTCGTGCAGATCGGAAGCTCCCGCACCGATATGCCCGGCGCGCTGGTCGCCTATCGGTTGCCCTAAAAAGTCAGTTCACCAAGAATAAAAAAAGGCGGAAGAACCCAAGTTCTCCCGCCTTTTTTATTTTATCTATTCAGATTTGAAGGCTTAGTGACCTCCGCCACCGCCATCAGACTTCGCACCAGGCAAGGCCATCGCAGTGAGCTTGGCGCCTGTTTGCAAGATGATGTACTGGTGGCCGTCGTGCATCCACGAGCTCATGCCGTAGCGGCTGCGTGCAGGCACTTCGACGCGGTCAAGCTCATTGCCTGTCTTCTTATCGATCGCGTAAAGCAGCGCCGTGGAGCCGTCGTGATCGAGATCAGAGTAAATGAGCAGATTCTTGGTTGTCACCATGGGCACTTGGTTGCCCGTGCCTGTGTCACCAATATCGATACCCTCCAGCGCTGGGCTGTTGCGGATTCGGTCTGGGGTCTCACCCGTTGGAATCTGGAATGCAATCTCGCCCGTGTTCATGTCATATGCCGTAATTGTGCTGTAAGGCGGCTTGAAATAGGGGATGCCAGACTTAAGGCGAGGCGGACGACCTGAGCGGTCATTCGCGTAGAGGGCGAAAGTCGACCCGGTAGGCTCGGCGATGCGCGCGTCTGCCTCTTCACCAGGAATCACTCGCTGCCAGCTGCACGCACGTGCAGAAGACACGTAGAGGAAACCCGACGTAGGATCAGCTACCGGTGGAGCGGTAATGTTGGCACCGCCCCCATCGCCCGGGCACATCGCCGACGAGATCTTACCCGCTGGGTCTGTGTCATGAATTGGTGGATTAAACAGTGGCCCCATATCGTAATTAGCCATCACCTCGAGCGCCTCTTGACGCAGTTCGGGCGTAAAGTCGATCAGGTCGTCTTCCGAAATACCTTGCATCTCGAATGGCGGTGGCTTGGTGGGGAATGGCTGCGTAGTCGCAAGCTTCTCACCGGGAATATTAGATGCAGGCACCGCGCGGTCTTCCATTTCCCACAGAGGCTCGCCAGTGAGACGGTCGAATGCGTAAACGAACCCTTGCTTGGTTACCTGTGAGACAGACGATACCTTGCCGCGACCCGGAATATCGAGGTCGAGCTGGATGGGCGCAGCCGGATTATCGTAGTTCCACACATCATGCTTCACCGTTTGGAAATGCCATCTGCGCTCACCGGTCTCGGTGTCGAGCGCAATCAGGCTGGTACCAAACAGGCCGTCGCCCGGACGGAAACCACCGTAATAGTCGATTGTGGGTGGGTTCGTTGGAATATAGACAATGTTATTTTCTGGATCGGCCGTGAGAGGCGCCCATGAAGAAACATCTCCGGTCCATTTCCACGCGTCATTTTCCCATGTTTCGTGGCCGTATTCGCCCGGCTTAGGAATAACGTTGAACTTCCACTTAAACTCACCCGTAGTCTTGTCATAGGCAAGAATATCACCGGGAATATTCTCTACTCGCGCTTGCAAATAACCCTGCTCGGCTGAGTTGCCAACTATGATCGTGTCGTTCACGACAATCGGCGGCGAAGACGTAGTGATGTAGCCCGTCTCTAGCGGAATGCCCTCATAAGGGTCGTAGAGATGGCCCAAATCGGCGAGCATGTCGACCACACCAGTCTCAGGGAAGCCGTCGACAGGCACTTGCCCACCAAAGCCCTCAAGCGGCGCGCCGGTCTCGGCATCTAGTGCAACGAGAAAGAATCCGGGGGTCGCGATATAGACCACGCCTTTGCCGTTAATGCGCGAATAGCCAATGCCTTTGCCATACGAGGCGCGCATGGAGTATTCCCAGCGCCGTGTGTTGGGCAGGCGATACGACCAGAGAGTCTCTCCACTCTTTGGATCGATTGCGACCACATGGCGCCGTGCGCCAGAAACAGTAAACAGCTTACCGTCGACATAAGTAGGCGTCGAACGCCCTGAACGACCGCCGAAGCTTGCGCCGTCCCATTCCCACACCACTTCCAGTTCATGGAAGTTTTCGGCAGAAATCTCTTCGGCAGGTGTGAAACGCGTGTGGGCATAGTCGCCACCGAGCGTAAACCACTCCGCCGTGTCTTCGGTTACCTTGTTCTGGCTCAGGCCGACGCTAGGCGCAAGCCCGACGATAGCAGCCAGGCTACTAAGACACGCGAGTCTTTTTAGCAGCGAAACCTGTGGTGATGCAGAACGTGCTTTCATTATTATTGCCTCTAAGGGGTCACGTTTAAGAAGCCTTACAATAAAAGGGGAAGAGG
>LICD01000053.1 GCA_001438145.1 OM182 bacterium BACL3 MAG-120619-bin3
GGCAGCAGCAGCGCCACCCGACGAGCCGCCGGTGGAGTGAGTGAGTTGCCATGGATTGCGGCAAGCGCCAGTCAATACAGGTTCGGTGGTTAGTGTGAGGCCCCATTCGGGCGTGTTAGTTTTGCCCAGTATGTTAAGCCCCGCATCGACATAGCGCTGCACTATTTTGGCGTTGTTTTGAGCGATAAAATCCTTAAACAACGCACTGCCAAAACAGGCAGGCAGACCCGCGGCGGGGCTCAGGTCTTTGATAAGAAATGGCACGCCTGCGAGCGGGGAAGAATTGTTTGGGCTCGCTGCCTTTACTCGAGCAAGCGCGGCGTCATAGCCCTCATGCACGATCGCGTTAAGGGCGGGGTTAATCTCTTGCGCGCGCTCGACTGCGCATTGATTGACTTCTAAGGCGCTAAAATCGCCACGGGCGATGCCTTCGCCAAGTGCGATGGCGTCCAATGTCAGATAGTCTTCTTTTGAGAGCATAATAACCTCTGTTTTCTGGCCCTAATTATCGAAGCGTCCCGCGGTATACCATTTCACCTCACTCGCTCGTGTTTCAACGAGATCGACAACATCGAGGATCAACGCAAAAAGCGCCATCCTCACCACGACGCCGTTGTCGGTCTGCCTAAAAATCGCGAGATTAGGATGCAGGTTCAGGTCGTTATCGAGCTCGTTCGCCTCTTCGCGTGAATCGCGTGGCAGCGGATGCATGATGACCGTATTGGGGGCGCAGTTGCGCGTGTAAATTTCTTGATTAAGTTTGAAGCGGCCGCGGTAAATATTGGCTTCAAGGCGGCTGCTAAACCGCTCCTCTTGAATGCGGGTAAGATACACAGTGTCGTTGTCGTTAAGGCCTTTTTCCATGTCATCGGTTTCGATAACACTGTGGCCCGCAGCGCGTAATTCGGCCACGATATTTTCAGGCATTTTAAGTTCGGCAGGAGAGATCAGCGTAAACGTGATATTGGTGAATAGCTGAAGCAGCTGCGAAAGCGAATGCACGGTGCGGCCATGCTTCAGATCGCCCACCATGGCTATGCGCATGCCATCTATTTTACGACTGTTCGCATTAAGCTCTTTTTTAATCGTGTAAAGGTCAAGCAGTGCCTGCGAGGGATGTTCATTAGGCCCGTCGCCGCCGTTAATGACAGGCACGCGGCTCGCGCGCGAAAACTCCTCTACCGAGCCCGCCTGCGGGTGGCGCATGACGATAATGTCGCTGTAGCCGCTGACCACTCGCGCGGTATCGTAGAGAGACTCGCCTTTAGAGATCGATGAGGTTTTAATGTCTGAGGTTTCGCGTACATAGCCGCCGAGTAGATTAAACGCGCAGCCAAAACTAAAGCGCGTGCGAGTGCTCGGCTCGAAAAACATATTGCCTAGAATAGCGCCGTCCAGCGCGTTGGTGCGGCGCTCTCGACGCGCAAAGGGCTGCATGCTGTCGGCGACATCGAAGACGCGCTCGATGGCGGTTCGGTCGAACTGGGTGACGCTGGTGATATGGCTGCCGCGGAAATCCATGTAGCTCGTTTATCCTTATTTTTCTTGATGCTGCTGACTGTTATGAATAGCCTGAGTGCCTCGTTTCTCGAAATGATCTGCCCTCTAAGCTGAGGTTGAGAGGCTAACCGCCGATAAGTCTACTACAGTTGCGCGCCACGCTGTAATCGCCGCGAACGCCTTTCTACGAAGCGGCGTCTTGCATACAGCGGAGCGCCAATAACCGCATCGAATTAGAGCGAAAATTGGAGAGGATAAGGATGGCGGGCAAAAGCATCTATTGGTATGACTTCGAGACCTTTGGTAAAGACGCGAAGCGCGGCCGAGCCTCGCAGTTCGCAGGCATCCGCACCGATGAAGACCTGAATATTATCGGCGAGCCTCTGCTGCTCTATTGTAAGCCGAGTCCTGATTTCCTCCCTGAGCCGATGGCCTGCTATATCACCGGCATCTTGCCCCAGAAGGCTGCGGCTGAAGGACTTTGCGAACGTGAGTTTATCGAGCGCATCCTCGCCGAATTTTCAGAGCCCGGTACCTGTGTCGCGGGCTATAACAGCCTGCGTTTCGATGACGAGATGACTAGGCAGTTGCTCTACCGTAATTTTCACGACCCTTACGAGCGCGAATATAAGAACGGGAATTCACGCTGGGATCTTATCGACGTCGTGCGCCTGTGCGCTGGCGTTCGCCCCGATGGGATTAATTGGCCGCTGCGTGAAGACGGTTCGCGCAGTTTTAGGCTAGATCAGTTGACGGTGGCTAACGGTATCGAGCACGGCGCGGCGCATGATGCGCTTGCTGATGTTATTGCAACTATTGAGATGGCAAAACTCCTGCGTAAAGCACAGCCTAAACTGTATGATTATGCCTACGGGCTTCGGTCGAAGGCTGCGGTTCGGGCGCAATTTGACCTGGTGACACACAAACCAGTGCTGTTTGTATCGATGGCTTTTCCTGCGCGGCAGGGTTGTCTGTCCTTTGTCATGCCGCTCTGTCCGCATCCCACTAACAATAACGCAATTATCGCTTGCGATCTTCGGGTAGACCCCGCGCATTGGCTAAGCCTTTCCGCCGAGGAATTGGCGACGAGGCTCTATAAGCGTCGGAGCGAACTTCCCGAAGGAGAGGACACGGTGCCGCTGCATGTCATTGCAACAAATAAATGCCCAGTCATTGCACCAATAGGGGTGCTAGATGAGGCGCTTGCGGCCCACTACGGCCTAGATAATGCAATTTGGAAGCGGCATTTTGAGGTTATTCAAGCAGCAGTGGACGCAGCGGCGACGGTGACGGCCGCGTTTGGGCGTGCAAGCGAAGGCGCGGCCGAGACGGATCCTGACTTTATGATTTATTCGGGCTTTTTCGGTGACGCAGACAAAAAATTGATGCAGACCGTGCGCCGGTCAGCGCCAGCTGATCTCGGGCGTCTGGATATCCCCTTTAGAGACCCGCGATTAAAAGAGATGCTGTTTCGTTATCGCGCGCGCAATTACCCTGAGACCCTCACAGACGACGAGTCCAAGCAGTGGCAGACATTTTGCTTGGCCCGCGTCAATGACAGGCATGCCCGAGAAAACTACGCCGCCGGTCTCGCTGAAGCGAGGGGACGAGGAGGGGATGAGGTCGAGTCTCTGCTAAACTCGTTGAATGCGTATGTCGACTCTCTTGGCGTCGAACACAACTAGCCTAGAGAGCGCCACAGCGAATCACCGAAGCCTCGCTACCTATTAGTGTGGGAAACCAGTAAAATTCCCCTGCTTACACAGACAGGCAACCCAACTCTGGCGTGGGCGCTGTCAGCTTATGAAAGCGATCGCGAACGCCTACTATGTCGAGGGAATATGGACAAGTTTCAAGAGATCAGGCCGTATCAAGACGATGAAGTGAAAGCGGTCCTTGAGTCACTGCTGCGAGATGCTGAAATGCTCGACAGTATCGCCCGCTTTTATGCGCCTAATTTCTCACGCGTCCTCCCTTTCGCAGCGCGAATATTCGCGAGATCAACGTTAAAAAAGCAGCTGCGCGGCGTCGATAGCATCCGTGAAATCCAGCACGTGATCGCGACATACATGGACAAGATGATCGAGGAGACGACGACGTCGCTCACGCATTCGGGTCTTGAAAATCTGAGGCCTGGGCGAAGCTATGTCTTTATTTGCAATCACCGCGATATCGCCATGGACCCAGCGTTCGTAAACTACATGCTTTATCACGCAGGATTCGAGACGCTACAGATAGCGATTGGCGATAATCTATTGAAGAAGCGCTTTGTGTCCGATTTGATGAGGCTTAATAAAAGCTTCATCGTTAAGCGTTCGGTTAAGGGACGAGAGCTGCTTGCCTCACTAAGGTTGTTATCAGAATACATCCATTACTGCATCGAGACGGGAAGCAATGTTTGGATAGCGCAGCGTGAGGGCCGAGCGAAAGACGGAATAGATCGGACTGACCCTGCGCTGTTGAAAATGCTCGCTATCGCACACCGCAAAGAACCGATGCGTGAGAGCCTAGGCCGGCTGCATATCATTCCGGTGACTCTTTCTTACCAATACGATGCCTGCGATACGCTGAAGGCACAAGAACTCTATATGCGTGAGAAAGAGGGCGGGTTTCAGAAAGACGAAGGCAGTGACATTCGTTCGATAGTGACGGGGATGATGGGTGAAAAAGGCGCGGTGCATGTGGCGTTTGGAGAAGAATTGGAACTCGATTCGGATGAGCCTGAAAAAATTGCTACGGCAATCGATGCGCAAATACTTGCTAATTATCGGCTTCAGGACATTAATTATCTTGCGCTACAGCGATTGCTAGCCGCGGGGAAACTCACCGAGACTGAAACGCTCAAAGCCTCAGATATTCTCGCAGATTGGCAAGCCAAAGCAGACGACTTGTTGGCCTTCGAGCATCGTCTGAACGGCGTAGCTGCGGAGCTGCACCCGTATTGGCTGCGCAGCTATGCGAATAGCACGTTACTCAAAGCCTAGCTGGCGAGCAGGGGGGGGCGGTTCTGCGCTACACCAGCAATCAAAGCTCGCCGTGCTATCCGCGGTTGAGTTTTGCAGCCGCAACGTCAAAGCGCTCGCGCAGTTCTTTTCGTTTTTCTGGCGAGAGGGGGCCTAGGCATTGTAGTCTCAACTGTTCATCGCGCGAGTGCTTGATAACGTCAGCAGCTGAACGCTTGGCTTGCCCAAACACGGCTTTAAGCTGCTCTAATTGCAACTGCATGCGCAGCGCCTGATCTGCACTTGGCGTGTCTACATTGGCGCTAATTTCAAGCTCTGTGCACAGCCTTGCGGCACTGATTGCAGCCTCATTGCTTAACTTGTCTAGATCGGCAGCTTTGGTAGCCTTGAGTAACGACGCGAGGCGTGCGTCTAAAATGGCTGCGAACGAATCGTCATCAGGCTTTGTTAGCGTCTTCCAGTCTTCCGAATCAAAGGCAGCTTTGGCAGTCGCAAACTCGTCCGCGTCTTTAGCGCTTAGGAGACTTGCTTCAAATGCGTCGAGCTTGTCAGTTAATGCACTCACCGTTGCGATCCGCTGCTGCTGTCTTTTATCGGGAAGCGCTTTATAACGCGTATCGAATCGACGCTTAAGCGTAGTAAATCGCTCGGTATAGATTTTGCCGCGATTCCCAAGCTTGGGGCTAAGTGCCGCAGAGAACTGTTGCGACTGATCTTGGTACTGCTCACGAGCTTGCCTAAACTCCTCGTCATCAAGGGCAAGCAGTGACTCAAGCGAGCTGAGCAATGCGTCGAGTTCGGCGCTGACCTTCGCTATGTCGATATTGGCATTGGCTGTCTTCGAATTACGGCTGGCAGTGTTTTCTCGGCGTGGTCTGCCCTCGGCTGATTCGCCCGTCTCGCGGGTGAAAATGCTGTCACACGCGGCGCGGAAGGCGCGCCAATAATTCTGATCATCTTTATGATTGCTAGGGCCTATTTCTTTCCATTGGCGTTGAAGCTCTTTGGCTGCACGCATAGCTTCAGCACGGTCATCAGAGGCCGCTAAGGCTTCGGCTTGGGCAATCGCTTCGAGTTTGCGATTGGCGTTCTCTTGGCTCGCTTCGCGGCGTAACTTACGCAAATTATTGAGAAGTCCGTAATAGCGCTTTTGCAGTTCTTTTATCTTGGCTTGCTCAACCGGCGCGGTGTCTTTCCAGCGCTGTTCTGCAGCGCTGATAATGGTGCCGATTTCCGCTGCGAGGCGCTGTTCGTTTGCCTTGGTATTCTCGCTTGAGTCGCCATTCTCAGCTGCTGCTGTGTCTGCACTGCTTAGGCGCTCGAAATCAGCCTCGAGCTGCGCGCAAAGCGCGACGCGGTTGTCGAAATTTTCAACTAGCGATTGTTTGCGCTGTTTAAAATGGTCTTTGCACGGAGCGTAGGCATCGTCAGACAGCTTTTTAAATTTCTTCCACAGCGATTCATTCTGCTGCGACCGACCTAGCGTTTTCCATTCTTGATGCGCAGCGCTAATCGCTTTCGCGCGCTCCGCGCCTTGGATATCCGATTCTAAGAGTAGCTGCATAGCGGCAATAAGTTCTTTCTTTTTCTCGGCGGAGGCGAAAAGCTTCCAATCCTTTAATTCCTGGTAGCGCGCTCTGTGTTCGTTTAACTGCTTTTGTACGGCATTACGCAGTTTGCCACTAAGGGGCATTAATGCAGTTTGAATCTTATCCCAAGCAGACAAGCTGGCGTCTGAATGCCCGCCATCTAAAGCGAGCTTCAGCTCTTCGATAGATGCGTTTGCTTTTGCGCTCATGTCTTCTTGATGGGCTTTGTTTTGAGCGAGCAATTCCACCATAGCTGTATGCAGCGCCTGTCCTTTTTCTTTCTCAGGCGAGGCTTCAGCGGGCAGCTGCTTGCGTATCTCCCCTAGTCTGTTGCCTAGCGAGTTTATTTCTGTAGTTTGTTTGGGCGTCAAGGCTTGAATGAGAGGCTCTAGAATACTGAGTTCAGCACTTGGATCTGCGTAGACCGGCTGTGTTTTTTCCCGCACAGGTTCCGGAGCACTCGATTCTAAGCTCTCGGCTTGAGTGACCGTCGGCGCGGATTCGGCAACAACTTTCTCTGTGCTCACGTCTAGCGTCGGCGGCTCAGCGTCTGGCGCAGCGGCGTCTATCGCCTCAGTAATCTCGAGTGCGTCGTCAGCCTTCGTCTCTGCGGTTGCGTCTGTCGCTGGAATGTCTGAGGTTGGATTGCTAGATGTTGTCATAACGTGAACCGTGTGTGTTTTTTTGAATGCAATAAAGACAGAGTTTATCAGATGTTGAATCCCTGCCGACACAAAGAATTACGTCAATGTCGATTGTCTGCTCTAAGCACGAAAGGTTGGTTAGACGCAGGCAGCGCGGTTGTAAGTCGATATTTTTCGGCCAAACCTACCCTTGCTGCTATACTTCGTAAGATCACAGCTTGCAAAGCTTTTGTGGCTACCAGCAGGCAGCGCAGGCCCTGCGGGATGCGCAGCTGACGTATCTCAAAGATTTAATCACCTAGTTACTCAGACCTTGGAACACCATGCTAGCCCAATCTGTAAAAGACTCAATCCAAGGTGCCTATCGGCAGATGATTAGTGCGAAGGAGCTTACCCCGCGCTATGGGCAACGGCTGATGATTGCCGAAATAGCGAAGGCGTTTGGCAGCCTGCCGAATCATGCAGGCCCGCCGCCGATTGTCGTTGTTGAGGCCGGCACCGGCACTGGTAAGACTATGGCCTATACCTTAGCCGTCTTGCCGATAGCCCGTGAACTTGGCCTGAAGGTCATTATAGCGACCGCCACCGTCGCGCTACAGGAGCAGGTAACTCAAAAAGATCTTCCCGAAATCCTCGACGCGTCCGAATTAGATTTCTCCGTGTCTCTGGCGAAAGGGCGAGGCCGTTATCTGTGCCTTTCTAAGCTCGACATGTTGCTCAGCGGCGGCGATTCGATGCAGGCAATGATGGATCTCTATGGCGACGATGTGAGTGATCCGAGTCATGGCGATAGGCTTCTCTACGAGAAGCTTCTTGATGCGTTAAGCAAAGGTGTTTGGGACGGCGACAGAGATTCCTGGAAGGACTTGATAACGGAGGAAAACTGGCGGCCTCTAACGGTGGATAATTCGCAGTGCATGGGGCCTAAATGCAGTAACTTTAGGAATTGTTGTTTCTACCAAGCTCGCGATTCGATGACCGAAGCCGACTGTATTGTGAGTAATCATGATTTGGTGCTCGCTGATCTGGCCTTAGGTGGCGGAGTGATATTGCCGGAGCCCGAGGAGTGCCTCTATGTTTTTGACGAGGCTCACCACTTGCCCTTGAAGAGCAATAATCATTTCGCGTCGACAACCCGCATAAAGTCGACGGCGGGGTGGCTTGAGAAGTCAGAGAAATTACTCAAAGGGCTTAATAAAGACGAATTTCTCGATACGAAGGCGCTGCAGTCACTTACGACGCTAGGGGTGAGTCTACGCAGTGAGCTTGATGTGGTCTGGGTGCTACTCGAACAGATTGCAGAGGCGGCGGACACAGGAGAAAGCTACGAAGATCGAGTTCAGTATGCGTTTGAGCTTGGGATTGTCCCGGCGCCTATTCGGGCTGCTGCACAAAATTTGGCGACACTCTTTACGCGCTATGGCACAGGACTGCGCGCTGTAGTCGACGAATTAAAAGAGGCGTTAGAGGAGGGCGGTGAGCCTGCGCGTCGAGAACTTGCTGAGCAGTGGTACGGTCTTGCGGGCAGTGCGTTGCAGCGCGCGGAATCGTGTCTTTCGTTGTGGTCCAATTACGCAGGCGAAGATCCACAGGGCAAGGCGCCTAATGCGCGCTGGTTAACCTATAATCCCAGTGACGCATTTCCGGATATTACGCTTGCAACAAGCCCTGTTCTGGCGGCTGATGCGTTACAAGAGCGCTTATGGGAGCGCTGTGCAGGCGCTGTGCTTACCTCGGCGACACTGTCCGCTTTGGGCGAATTCTCAATGCTAAAAATGCGCGCGGGCCTGCCAGAGCATGCCTCCTATCTGCGCATCTTGAGTCCGTTTAAGTTTAATGAGGTGGCGACACTGTCTGTGCCTAAGATGAACTGTTTGCCAGCAGAGGTCGATAAGCACACAGCGTTTATTGCCGAGGCTATTCCGCGTCTCGTCGATCCCCAAGCGGGTTCACTCATGCTCTTTAGTAGTCGCAGGCAGATGCTTGATGTGATGGGGCAATTGCCGCGTGAGTGGCTCGATCGTGTGCTGTGCCAAGACGATTTCCAGAAATCTCAGCTGCTCAAATACCATAAGCAGCGAGTCGATGCTGCGGAGGGGAGCCTGATATTCGGGCTAGCGAGTTTTGCCGAGGGTGTCGATCTGCCCGGCGAATATTGCACACATGTCCTCATTGCAAAAATTCCGTTTGCGGTGCCCAACGAGCCGATAGAAATGACGTTAGCCAAATGGGTAGAGCAGCAGGGGCTTAATCCCTTTATGACACTGACCGTCCCTGACGCTGCGTTTAAGCTTGTGCAGGCAACGGGGCGATTGCTACGCAATGAAAAAGACACGGGCAAGATCACTATCTTTGATGAGCGGCTTTCTACTCAGCGCTATGGCCGAACTATTCTCGATTCCCTGCCGCCTTACCGCTTAGAGCTATTAAAATAGGCTCTGCAGTTGGTTTTAGGACTCGCGGCTCCGAGTGGGCCGCACTGGATTAGCGAGTCAGCTTGGCGGCGGCGAGGAAACCGGCCACCGCGCCAACGAGAGTGGTTATAAGCAACTGCTCAAAAATAACCCCAAGGCCGAAGCCGAGCACAATACCCATCGTTATACACAGCGCATAAGTGCCTTGCTTTGCATTGTCTTTTTTCTTGCGGCTCATAAGGTTCTCCTGCAATCGCTCACGCCATTTTTTAAAGAATACGCATTGAATAAATCGTTGTACCAAGTTCTGCATTACGTCGAGGGTTTACCTCAATGCTGCCTATTTCACCGATTACCGACATTCCGTCAACCACGTTACCGATGGGGGTGACGCGACCATCAAGCCAAGGGCTTGGGAGCAAACTGATGACGAGTTCGACGCCAGTCTCACCCGGTGTGGTCGTCATAAGCGCAACGGTGCCTTGAGTAATGGGTTGTGTACCTAATGCCAAAGAATAGCGGTGGCCAAGGTTCTCGAGAACATCGAGCACACTCATCTGCTGCAGACGTTGCATCATTTGCTCGCTTTGATTTCTCAGTGCTTGTGCGGTATTTATTCCTTCGACTAAATACAGAGGGGCGAGAATTTCGCGTTCGAAATCTTCTCTATTCGCGATCGCGAGACTCGGGTCGACTTCGGCGCTGCTGCTGAATAATGGGCGCGTGTCGAGGCCAAGAGCAGCGCCGTCGATCTCGGCGCGAATCGACTCAGGCTGCAGTCCGAAACGGTTTAGCGCGGGATTTCCTGCCCGCAGTGTGCGACCAGGCACGACAGTGTGAAAACTGGACTGATCGTAGTAACGGGATTTCAACTCAGTTCCTGGGAATTCATAGTCACCGCTAACGAGTGCGATAAATCGTGCTACGTTGCGAGGCGCCGAGCGCGTGTATAGCTCAATGTAAAACGCGCCTTTAGAGGTGAACACCGCGACGAGAGGGTTCTCTGGATCCGCCATTGCCGCGCGTGCGCGAGCCTCATCAGCATAGAGTGCGGTGTTAGAAAAAAAGACGAGTAATATCGCAACAAGCGTGATTAGAGTGATCAAGGCTCGCTGCCGGATATTCGAGCACTGCCGGTTCAAGGCGTCTGCATTGAACGCACGCATTGAGTCAACAGCTAGCGAATCGGGTTTCATAGTCGTTTATCGAGATCATCTTGGGTATCAATATCGATGAGTATACCGTCATCGTCGACATTGAGAGTAAAGATTTTTGCGCTGTGCATGTCTAGTATGGCGCGCCCTCCTGCGTCTCCTGCAAGGGCGCGTAGCTCCTCGAGATAGGCCGAGCCGAACGCAATAGGATGGCCGCGCGCGCCGCGATAGCAGGGGACAACGATCGATTCAGGGCGAACCGAATCTGCAACCAGAGAGTAGGTTGAAGGCATGACATAGGGCATGTCGGCTAGACAAACAAGAGCGGCATCCCAGTCGGTAATGTGGCTGGCGCCAAAAGCGAGGCTCGCCCCCATTCCCAACTCAGCCTGCTTAAATTCGACCAAGGTTATTGCGGTGCCTGGATAGTGCTGTGTTGCTCTGTCTCGAATTTCGTGGAATTGAGTGCGAAGTTCCGGACGGTAGACGACTATGATAGTGGGTAGGGCCTTGCAGAGATTGATAAGAGTTTGTTCGAAAAGGCTTATCTGCTGATTTTCGGGTAGCGCGGCTAATAATTTTGTTGCGCCGAACCGGCGACTAAAACCTGCGGCAAGAACAAGGGCGCCAACCTCTAAAGAACCCGATTCAGGCGTTCTACTAGACGGGTGTGCTGGCTGGGAGAGCGCAGAGGAATCGTTCATCCGATGAGCCTTATGAGCGCCAGGTAGCCTGTGAATGGCCTCAGGCAGTTGCCGTTTCGCTAGTGGAGCGTCACGTGAGGGTCGCGTCGCTGCTCTGGCTCTGCGGGTAATTCAACGATCAGATTCTGAGACTGCTTCGTTTCTGGGGTGGGCTCAGAGTTTTTGAAAGTAGCGGCAACTTGCTCACTCAAATGCGCGCGCAGGCGATTAACCACGCTCGACATGACTTCGATCGTCTGGCTGAGTTGGTCTAGGGTGACCAAGGTGCGCTCAGAGTCTTCCGCGCTCGAGGGCGCGTCCACTTTCTTTTTGTCGCTCACGCGAACTACCCCTATCAATAAACTGTTGTTGACGCTTCCCGTAGCGCAGTAGTGTGGGAAGCGCCTTTTCGTTTCGCTTTAGTCAGTCACAGGAAAGACTAATCCCAAGTCAGCGCCCCGCCGGTCTGGTATTCGATGACACGGGTCTCGAAGAAATTCTTCTCTTTACGTAAATCCATGATCTCAGACATCCAAGGGAAGGGGTTCTCCGCGCCAACAAACTGCTCGGGTAGGCCAATTTGCACTAGACGACGGTTTGCGATGAACTGAAGATACTCTTCCATCATCGAGGCGTTCATGCCTAGGACACCACGCGGCATTGTGTCGCGGGCATATTCGATCTCTAGCTGCGTAGCCTCTAAGATCATCTGCGTTGATGCTTGCTTAAGCTCGTCTGTCCATAGGCCAGGGTTTTCGAATTTGATCTGATTGATCATGTCGATACCGAAGTTGAGGTGCATAGACTCGTCGCGCAAGATGTACTGGAACTGTTC
>LICD01000054.1 GCA_001438145.1 OM182 bacterium BACL3 MAG-120619-bin3
TACCCATTCTATCGCGTCGATATAAATCCCGAGGTACCACGCGTCGACCTCGCTAGGCTCAATACCCGCGAGCAGGCAAAAGTTGCCTGTTATCATTAGCCGCTGAATATGGTGCGCGTAACTTGTCTCTAAGGATTGGCCAATAGCCTCGCTCATACAGCGCATTGATGTCTGTGCGTTCCAGAAAAACTCAGGCAGTGCGGTGTGAGCATCCAGTGCATTTTTTTCGCTGTAGCTAGGCATGTTAATCCAATACATTCCGCGCATGTATTCGCGCCAACCGAGTATTTGCCTAACAAAGCCTTCGACCTGAGCAAGGTCGATTTCGGTTGCGCGAGAATCGAGAGCTGCGATCGCAGCGTCGATGACCTCGCGTGGATTCAGTAGTTTGCAGTTCAGTGCGAAGCTAATGCGCGCGTGATAGAGGCTCCAGCGATGCGGCGAGTTGCAAGTCATTGCATCTTGAAACGTGCCAAAGTGAGGTAGACAGGTCTCACAGAAAAATTCAAGTTGGGCAAGCGCCTGATCGCGATTGATTGGCCACATTATCGACTCGGCTCTAACGCCAATAGTCTTCACCTTATGACGCTCGAGTCTTGAAATAATCGCTTTCACATCATTTGCAAAAACTAGAGGGGCGGGTAGCGCGTCGATGTCGTGTTTCTTAAGTTTCTTACGATTTTCAGCGTCGAAGTTCCAACGGTCACCGCGCGGCTGATCGCCTTCCATGAGCACATCGAAGCGTTTACGCATCTTGCGGTAAAAGTTTTCCATCCTTACGGCTTTATTAGCGGTAAAAGTCTTCTCGATCTCGGGGTAGGGGAGGAGGAAATGTTCCGATTCATAGCGCGTTTTTGTACAGTGCGACGGAAGGCTAAGCTGCTCCAGTTGGAGCTGTAGCCGATATTCGTCTGGGCGTTGGTAGTCGAAGTGCTCGATAGAGCTGTTTGCGCACAGAGTGGTGATAAGCGCGGGCAGGTCTTTAAATGGCGCTGTCGCATCGAGGTCTAGGTGTAAGACTCGGTGGCCGAGACGCGCTAGGCTGTCGGCAAAGTTACGCATGGCGGCAAAGAACGCACAGACTTTTTGGCTGTGATGCGGGGCGTAATCTGTCTCCTGACGCAGTTCGGCTATTACATACAGTACCGCCTCATCTTTCTGTTCGAACCATGAGTGTGAAAGCGCGAGTTGATCGCCTAAAATCCAGCGAATTCGTTTCGTGTTCGATGGGACTGTCACTGTATTGTCGAGAAGCATAGTCGGGGGCAAGACTCTTGGGTTGGTTGATGCCAACGCTTAGCTGGCAGATCGCGCGCGGCGCTGAAAGGCAATTAATGGATAACGCTGGTTAGAGTATGCTAGACCAATCTCGAAGCCTGCATTGACCGTACTATAAGGCACTACCATCGGAGGGTGACATGACACGAGCAGAGAAGGTAATTTCAGCGCTTGGCTACGCAGGTCTTACCCCCTTTGTTGCAGCCTGTGGCTTACTTTACGCCGGCGAAGAGGCTCGCGCCAGCCAGCTTTTTCTGAGTTACAGCGCGATTATTTTGTCGTTCCTGGGCGGAACGCACTGGGGCAGACTTCTCTCGTCTGGAAAGACACTCGAGTTGGGGGCAGGGCTATTCGCACTGGTGGCGAGCAACGTATTTGCGCTACTCGCATGGTCTGCGCTCCTGTTAAGCCATGGCAACATCCTCTACCCGTTTATTATTCTCACTACCGGCTTTGTGCTGTTGTTTTTGGTAGAAGCGGCGTCGATGCCGACGATAGATCATGCCGTGCATCGCCGCTACTCGGCTTTTCGCGCTTTCCTAACCATCGCTGTGCTGCTGCTTCACGGGGTGTTTTTACTCTTAAGCGACTAGAAACTTAGCTCTGCGCTATTTTTTTTTACTGTAATCCGATCGACTCCAAAGGCCTTTGCTATGAACCACTATCCTCTGACGCTTTTTTTCGACAGCTACTGCCCTGTCTGCAGCGCCGAAATGAAAGAGCTCGCAAAGCTAGATACAGCAGGCAACCTGCGTTTCGAAGACATTCACGTCGAGGATTTTTCCACTCGATTTCCACACATAGACCCCGTTGCAGCGAACAAGATAATGCATGGGCTCTACGCCGATGGCAGCTTGATTTATGGTCTAGACGTCGCACATCAATCTTGGCGCGCCGTGGGCCAGAAGCGCTGGCTTGGGCTATTGAGAATGCCGGTTATGCGCTGGTTTAGCGATCTAGGCTATTTGTTTTTTGCGCGTTATCGTTACACCATTTCGTATGTGTTGACCGGTCAAAGGCGCTGTGAGCCTTGCGCCAAAATAGGCGCCGAAAGTTGCGCGCTGGTAGAGCAGACCGAGACGCAAAAGCGATGAGCGGCGCAGTGTTGGTAATAGGTGCTCAAAGCGAAATAGGTCAAGCGCTCATCGGCCGAGTGTTAGCCGAGGAGCCTGAGTCTCAGGTGATCGCGGTAAGTCGCAGCAGTTGCCCCGATGTACTTAGCTCGCACGTGTCTGATGAACGTGCACGATTGGTTTGGCTGCGCTGCGACTACAGCGACAAGCAAATGGGCGAGGTAGTTAAGGACTGCGCTGATTTGCTCGCTGAGAAGCAGAGAACGCTGAGTCGTTTAGTCATCTGTAATGGCCGTTTACACGACGCAACGATCAGTCCTGAAAAGCGAATCGAAGAGATTGATCGAGAGGCGCTCCATGCCGTGTTCGAAAGTAACGCTGTCATTCCTGCACTCTGGCTAAAACACCTTAAAGTGCTGCTCAAAACTCATCTGAAGGGAAAAATCCCCGCCGTTATTGCTGTGCTCAGTGCTCGCATAGGGAGCATTGAAGATAACGGCAAGGGGGGCTGGTATGCCTACCGTGCCTCTAAAGCCGCGCTGAATATGCTGCTTAAAACCAGCGCCATAGAATACCAACGCACGTTACCCGAGCTCCGGTTTATTGCCTTTCATCCAGGCACAACAGATACTCCCTTGAGTAAGCCGTTTCAGCGGTCTGTACCGGAGGGTAAGCTGTTCACTCCTGACTTCGTGGCGGCCTCCTTGCTTGCGCGCCTGAGCGAGGCGCTTGCGCCGGTCGAGGAAGAGGCTGGCGACAATAGGAAGAGACCCCCGGCACGTTTCGTCGCCTGGGATGGCAGCGAAATACCTTGGTAAATTTGAGAGCTGAACAACGAGTAGAGGTTCAGCTCTGAGCAATTAAAATTCTGTGAGGCACATCCATGAACGTCCGCACCCTGACCGAAAAAGCGCTATTACTGAGCCTGACACTCGTAGTCGCATCGCTTTCAACACCTGTGAAAGCATCGGAGAGTGTCGTGTGGGATCTGACCGGCGTCTATGCCAACGACGAGGCGTGGGAGTCAGCCCTTGAGACAGCGCAAGCTGAGATTACAGCCCTACCAAGACTGGCAGGGTCTTTAGGCGACAGTTCAGCGTCGCTGAGTGCAGCACTTAACCAAATCTCCTCGCTCGAAAAAGAGATTGCTAGACTCTATGTGTTTACCAGCCTGATTTTCGATTCTGACCAGCGCGATGCAGACGCGCAAGCGCGAATAGGCCGGTCGCGGACTTTATACTCAAATTTCGAAGAATCGATTTCATGGCTTGCGCCAGAAATACTCGCCATAGGCGACGCTCGCATAGAAGCATTTATTAGTGCCGATGAGACGCTTGCGGCACACGAGTTTTTCCTGCGCGATACACTGCGCAGTGCGCCGCATACCCTTGATGCAAAAACCGAGGAGATTCTTGCTCAGGCGAGTCTTGCGCTGAGCGCGTCGGAACAGATATACGAAAGCTATGCGAACGCCGATATTCCTTGGCCGACGGTAACATTAAGCGAAGGGCAAGAGGTGACACTCTCGCAAGCGGGGTATTCGCTATGGCGCGCGGCACCGAATCGCGATGATCGCAAACTAGTATTCGATACTTTTTGGCAAACGTGGAATCAGTATAACGATGGCATGGGTGCGACGATGGCGGCCAATATTCAGTCGAATGTATTCGGTGCGAAGGTTCGCAATCATGACTCTACGCTTGCCGCGAACCTTTTCGATGATGGACTTCCGCCTGAGGTCTACACCCAGCTAGTCACTCAGGTAAACCAATCGCTTCCGCTATTTCACCGCTATCTTTCGCTACGTGGGCGAATGCTCGGCGTCGACGACCTAAGGTATTTCGACATCTATCCGCCACTGGTCGAGGTCGATACCGGTGAGTTCGACTTAGCGCGTTCTGCGGCCATTACATTCGAGGCGCTTAAGCCCTTCGGTGAGGACTACCTCGCGCTGTTAAAACAAGGATTGGATGGCGAGTGGATGCATAGTCATCCTGCGCCGGGCAAGCGCTCGGGTGCCTATATGAACGGCTCCATTTACGATGTGCATCCGTTTGTGCTGCTCAATCACAACGACGACTATGAATCGTTGTCGACGTTTGCACACGAATGGGGGCACGCAGTACACAGTCTCCTGGCACAGAAGCAAAACCCTTATGAGACGGCGAGCTATTCGACTTTCACGGCGGAAATGGCCTCGACGATTAACGAGATTCTTTTGCAGGAATACATGATCGAAAATGCGCGCAGCGACGAGGAAAAACTGTTTTATTTGGGTGGCGCACTCGAAAATATACGCGGCACCTTATTTCGCCAAACGATGTTCGCCGAGTTCGAACTCGCAATGCACGAAGCGGTGGAGGCGGGTGAACCACTTACGGGCCCCAAATTGTCTGAAATGTATGGCGAGTTGCTGAAGCGCTATCACGGCCATGAGCTAGGCATTCTGACAATCGATGACGAATACGCTGCCGAATGGGCCTTTATTCCACATTTCTATTACGACTTTTACGTATTCCAATACGCGACATCGATAACCGGCGCAGCTTGGTTCGCCGAGCAGTTTTTGGCGGGTGACGAGCAGGTTCGCGATTCGTTTATTCGCGTATTAAGTGCTGGAGGCTCAGACTACGCACATAATATTCTGCGTGACGAGGCAGGGCTTGATATGACCACTGCCGAGGCCTATGCGCCGGTCTTAAGAAGGATGGAGTCTTTGATGGATAGGATCGAAGCACTGCGATAGCATTTAATCTCGGCTAAAAAAAACGGGAAGTTCTTAAGCTTCCCGTTTTTTTTAGCTGAATAGATCTAGTCAGCGAAGCTAGGAACAGTCTTCGGATGGGCATATAACCACTCAACGACCTGAGCTGTAAACGTAGGAGAGAAAGCTGGCACGTGAGAACCGTCGGCTATTGTCCAAAGTTCGGCAGAACCACCCGCCTTGCAACCTTGCTTGAAGACAACTGTAGACGACTCATGGCCTTCGAGCGTGCTTACTAAATCGCGTAATTCGCGGGCTTCACCTTCAGCTTTACAGCCATTGTATTTAGCCCAGCGCTGCACTGTTTCAAGCGCAGAGGGGTAATAGTTTTGCAGTATGTGCGAGCCCTCGTAGGCGATCGTTCCGTCGGCCGTGCCGTGAATCTGTAGCACATGAACAGGGTTCGCTGGGGCGTCGCGCTCTTCGATATGCGTTGCACCCGCGAGACTCGCAATGGCAGCAATCGTATTCGAATGTTCGTAGGCTGCACGATAAGACATAAAGCCGCCGTTGCTGTGTCCAACGAGATAAATGCGATTGTTATCTACTGTGAATTGGGCTTTCACTTCTTTGATGATGTCAGCGACATAGGCCGAATCGTCAACCTCTGTTGAGAAGAAGTCGCAGCAGGCGTCAGACGCATTCCAGAAGCGGTTTTCATCGCCGCCTGGCTCGCGGTTACCGTCGGGGGCAACTAACAAAAAACCGTATTGGTCGGCTAATTTACTAAAACCCATGTAGCCGTCTTGCATCGCGCCGCTCGAAGTATAGCCGTGGAGCAATACAATTAGGGGGGCGGGATTCTCGCTCGAATAGCCTGCGGGGACAGTAATGGGCAGCTCGCCTCGGCCGAGGTCGATAGACTGGGCGTTTAGTGCAAACGAGGCCGCGACTAGGGTGACGGCCGCTAGGGCGTTGGTTAGGCGTTGTAACATGGTGTTAATCCTCGATGATCTCATTATTATACGTCGCAGAGTTTACCCTAAATCTGGCTTGCCGAAATAGGGGATGAGGGTTGGGGTGTTTTCTTTGTATTTTCTGAATGCGGGGTCGTTACCCCAGCGAGACTCAGCGTTGTTCTCGAGCATCGGCACCCCGCTCACTTTGAGAAGCAGGAAACTGACAAAAATTGGTGAGACGAGGGTGACCCATTGCCAGCCGGCTAAAACGGGAAGAGCGATAACGGCAATGCCGATCCAGAGAATAATTTCACCAAAGTAATTGGGGTGGCGGGACACTGACCAGAGCCCGCTGCTGATAAATTTCTCTGCGTTGTCTGGGTTTTTACGGAACGCTGTTTTCTGCCGATCGGCGATGACCTCTATACTAAAGCCCACGACCCAGAGTGCGACGCCGATCATGAAGAACGCGTCGATCTCAGCCTGAGTTTGGGAGGTCATTGCCGCGAGCCCTGCGGCCATAGTGATGAAAACCCAAGTACCGCCGAGTGTCCAGGTCAGCAAAAACCGGAAAAACCTCGTTTTTATCAGTGTAAACCGTCGGTCTTGGCCAGCCTTTTTTACCCGAATGAAGAGGAAGCTTCCGAGCCGTATCGCCCAAACACAAATTAAGGTCGCGACTACTAAGCCCCGGGCGTCGAACGAGGGCACCAGCAAAAAGGCGAGGGCGACAGTCGCGACATAGGAGATAGACCCAATGAGATCGAAGTAGTGTTCGGTTTGGAAAAGATAGGCAGGGATGAAACCGAGCCAGTGAAGGACGAATCCAACGGAAGCACAGAGCATGAAAATAGGCATGCCATCAAAGAGGGCGCTGTTGTTACTGCCCGCAATAGCGATGAGCATGCTGAGTGTGACGGCTACTATGATAGCAATTATCGGTTTGAGCATAGTCCATTCCTTTGTCTAGGGCGCATCCTACTTGGTGCGCCTCTCATTCTTATCAATAACGCTAAGCCTGAGCCTAGCGATTCATTCGGTTTAATCCTGTTACAAATTCAAAGCGGCAATGCTAGCTGACAGTCGTCGACATTGTGTGCTTCTTGGGTGGCAGAGAGGCGAAATCCCCCTCGCGCTTCTCACTTGCTGCCGACATCGCTTCGCGCACCTCGGCTGAGTTCAGCATACTGGCATTCCAGATGCTGATGTAATCGAGGCTATCGGCTGTGCTGTGATCACGAGAATAGGTTATCAGGCGCTTGCTGCCATAAATAGCGATAGGGGCTTTTTTAGTAATCTCACGTGCGATTTCCATAACCCCAGCGAGCAGTTCTTCATGGGTATCGAAGACCGCATTCACGAGTCCGATGTTTTGAGCTTCTTCAGCGCCCATTCGCCGGCCAGTGTAGGCAAGCTCGCGTGCAATACCCTCGGGGATGAGTTTGGTGATGCGCGGGAAGGTGCCGACATCGGCGGTCATGCCTATGTTAATTTCGAAAATGGTCAGAAACCCATCTTTGCTCATGTAGCGCATGTCGCAGGCGGTAATAAGATCCACACCGCCACCGATTGCGCCGCCTTGTATCGCTGCAAGAACAGGTACACGACACTCTTCTAGGCAATTGAACGTACGCTGCATGCGCAGCACATTGTCGTAGAAACGGGCACCGTGGCGTCTTTTCTGATGCTCAACTTCTCGGGGGTCTTCGTTGGGCGTTTCATTGCTGGCGAACACAGCGGTGTCTATGCCCGCAGTAAAATGGGGGCCTGTCGAGGAAATCACGATGACGCGGACGCTGTCATCTTGCTCTAGCGCGCTGATCACAAGAGGCAGTTCGTCCCAGAACGCAGTAATCATGCTATTTCGTTTTTCAGGACGATTGAGCACGATATGTGCGATATGGTCGGCGATAGAGACTTCAAAGCAGGTTGTGTTCACGGCGTTCCTCGTTCTTGTTTTAGGATCAAATTTAGCGATTTACGCAGACTACCCCATTAGGCCATAGAGTCAATTGCACTCAGGCCTTATGCTCAATCAGATAATCGAGGGCGAGGTCTATGCTCGGATACTTAAGGGTATAGCCCAAAGTTGAGAGGCGGGTCGAGATGACCGCCGAATGTCCTAGCAACAGGGCATCGCCCATTTCGCCGAACAGAAGCCGAATCAGAGACTTTGGCAGAGGGAAGGGCGTTGGCCGATGTAACGCGCGACCCAAGGCTTTGGTGAAAACGGCGTTAGTGATGGGCTCGCTGGCGACTAGGTTGAGTGCGCTGGCGCCTTCACTGTCGGCATGTGCCGTGAGTAGGTCTGGAGTCTCAATGATACGGGTGAGTAGATTCAAGACATCGGGAAGAGCGATCCAACTCATCGGTTGATGGCCGTTGCCGAGCCTGCCGCCAACACAGAGCGAAAAAGGCAGCATGAGCTTTCCTAACACCCCGCCTTTGGTGCTCAGAACAACGCCGAAGCGCAGATGTGCGGTCGCAATGCCGGCGCGCCGCGCAGGCCCCGTGGCTGCTTCCCATCGAGTCGCAAGCGAGGCAAGGTAATCGTTGCCCGCTGGAGCTTCCTCGTTGAGGGGGAGGGTCGACTCTCCGTAGAAACCTACAGCAGACGCCGATAAAAACAAGGCCGGAGGCTGTGGCGCTGTGGCAAGTGCTGTGGCGAGTGCTGTGGTGATATCCACACGGCTTTCTAGAAGTGCTTGCTTGCGGCGAGCTGTCCAGCGGCCATCGGCTATGCTGGGGCCGGCAAGGTTGACCACGGCGCTAAGGGAGACTGAGTGATCGAGCGTGACCTGCTTTGACGCGGATGAGTAGTTGAATGGTGCCGCTGCATTATCCCTTTCGAGCCGATGAATGGCGAATCCCAAGCCAGCAAGATGAGTGCTCAGAGCGCTGCCGATAAGCCCGCTAGCCCCACTAATGAGAATGTGTTGTTGCATTGCTTTGCTTCCTTGCATTATCGCGTTAAGCGGCGTTAGCGCTCTGGTAACGCACTTATCTCATAGTGGATTTCGTTGCGGCGCATAAACGGCGGCGTGAACGGCGCGTTATAAACGGCTGTTGAGAATTCGCCGATCACATCAACTTTGTTCGCAGCGAGATGCTGTTCGAGTTTCGCCTTGTATTTAGCGACATTTTTGTCAGTCCATCGCCCCGAGTATCGAATGCTAGCAATTATCCTAACCGGCATCTCCTTAAGGGTGATGGCTGGGTTGGTTGGGCGTGGCGCGTTGTCGAGTTTATATTCGCTTGGCAGCATAAATGCCATGCGGTTGACGCCGTTGCTCGAGGACTCCACAACAGGTGCGGTCATCGCAATCTTAGTGCTTTGGCCTTGTACGACCGGCGTCGTCATCTCAATTTTCGCCTCGAGCGTGTTGTCGCCGGTGATATAGTCGAATAACTGCATGAATCCGTCGCGCGTATCCTTACCCCAATCCCCAACCTCCGCTATTGATGTTTCGGCGACTAAATAGGCTTCGTAGCGGCGATATTCGATATCTCCTTCGGTGTACAACACCTCATAATCTGGCGTTTCTAATCCGTAGCTATCGGCTGCTGCGATGAGGAAAAGCGAGAGCAGCGCGCCCTGAACGAGCTGGAGAGAGCCTCTAGCCTGCTGGCTTTTAGAATAACTTAGTGAGCGCGGTGTTCTACCCATAGTAGTGAGCCTGAGTCTATTGTGCATAGCTTAATTACCGGAATAACCTTTCATACGTTCTAAGTTTTAGAATGGTTTTTTAGATTCTTCAATCCCATGAGGCGAGCCTGTTAGAGTGCGACTAGCCATAGGGTATAGGGTGTAAAAAAGTGCAAACAGACGAGTGATCTACGGTGGAGGGACTGGCGTTCTATCAATCAGGACAGGGATATTCTCTCCCGAGATCATTGAAAAGCGGACGCCATCCCCCGCTTTTTGACTCCCTGATGTGTCCTTTCTAGCTGTAACTCAGTTAGTCCCTAGAAGCTTGAAGGCCGACTTAGTCGGCCTTTTTTTGTCTTCCATAAGCTCTAATGAGTTTTAGGTAGTCTTGGATTAACCCGCTAGGCGAGCTCGCTCGCGTTCGACTAATACCCTGCGAAGTATTTTTCCTGACGCTGATTTGGGTATTTCGTCGACAATGTCTAGAAGCCTAATCCTTTTATATGGTGCTACCTGTTCTGCGACCCAATCCATAATCTCTTGCGGGGTGAGCGCTTCTTTCAAGACGACAAAGGCCTTAGGAACCTCTCCTGCCTCTTCGTTCGGGCTTGGGATTACGGCGGCGTCGGCGATGCTAGTGTGGCTTAGCAAGAGTGCCTCCAACTCGGCGGGCGCGACTTGATAGGCTTTGTATTTAATCAATTCTTTTACGCGATCGACAATATAAAAAATGCCCTCTTCATCGACATAGCCGACATCGCCTGTTCGGAACCAACCTTCTGAATCGATAGCGTTAGCGGTCGCCTTGGGGTTGTTTAAGTAACCAACCATGACATGCGGTCCTCTAACCAGAATCTCGCCTTTCTCATTGGCGCCAAGCTCTGCACCCGTTTCGATATCGATAATTTTTGACTCGGTGTTGGGAATTACAGGACCCACGGATCCCGGCTTGATAACGCCGGTTAAAGCCGAATTAACATGCGACGCACCAGCTACCTCGGTTAGTCCGAAACCTTGGTAAATCTCACAGCCAAGTCTAGCGGCGCAGGCCTGCTCGAGCTCTTCGCCTAACGGCGCTGCGCCGCTGCCGATTGTCCTCACACTGGATACATCGTAGTTGTCGACAATGGGGTGCTTAGCCAAGGCGATAATAATGGGTGGTACTAAACTGAGGACTGTTACCTTGTGCTCTTGCACAATTTGTAAAAATTGTTCGAGGTCAAAGCGCGGCATTGTCACCAATTTAGTGCCGCGATAAATGGCCAAGTTTAGGATGAGCACCATGCCATAGATGTGGAAAAAAGGGAGTACGCCAACCGTGCAATCGGTGTCGTCAGTGGTGTTGAGTTCGGCGCTTATAACCATGTTAGCGATCAAATTAGCATGAGTGAGCATGACCCCTTTGGATAGCCCCGTAGTGCCGCTCGAATAGGGTAAAGCCACAAGGTCTTTCTGAGGATCGATTTCTACAGAGGGAGCATTGCCCTCGTTTGCGAGTAGATCGACGAACGGCGTAGTTCCTTCAGGTGCCTCTCCAAGTATAAATATTTCTTCGATACCGCAGGCTTTAGCTGCTGGAAGTGCGCGATCAAGGAAAGCAGGAATCGTTAGGAGATATTTGGCTTTCGAATCTGTGAATTGATGAATAAGATCTTCGGTGGAGTAAAGCGAATTTACCGTTGTGTTAATGCCTCCCGCCGATGCGACCCCCAAAAATACCACTGCGTACTCGGGCATGTTGGGAATAAAAATGGCAAACACATCCCCTTTTTTGAAACCGCGCTGTGCCAAGCCTGAAGAGAATTGCTTCACTTGGTTGGCGAGGTCGTTAAAACTCAGGGTGCGACCTGTCGGCCCCTCGACGAGAGCAGGGCGGTCGCCAAGTTCTGCTACCCGACGCAAAACGACAGATGTTAGGTCGGTATTAGGTAACGGAATGCTTGGATTTTTACTTGTGAAGATCATCGCAGTATGTTCCTCCAGGGATTATTCCCTATTCGCATTTTTCTAGAACGTAGAGTAAACCAATCGCTGCTCAAATTTCCAATAGCTGGTGAGAAATTACCTTTCTAATATCGACGCCTGACAGG
>LICD01000055.1 GCA_001438145.1 OM182 bacterium BACL3 MAG-120619-bin3
CCTTATCTGCTCTTCGTATGCGAGTGTTGTTGCAACTGCTTACAACCTCCAGATCGACTGTATCAAGAGAGTATATCAGCTTCTTTGCACGCCTCGAAAGAACCACGTAAACTGCTTCGACTCATTGTCGTACCTTTGCTTATACGCAGATGCTGCGACGCTAGATTGAAGACAACATAAAGAGAAAGCGGCATGCATATTAAAGATAAAGTCGTCGTTGTAACGGGCGGTGCAAGCGGAATCGGTAAAAGCCTCAGCGAGCGGTTTGCGCGCGAAGGCGCTCGAGCAGTCATCGTGTCGGATATTAATCAGGTGGGCGTTGATGCGACCGTTGCCGATATTGCGGCGCTCACCGAGGCGCGGGGCATTGTCGCGAATGTGGGCAAAGAAGACGAGGTCAGCGCTCTTGTCGACGCAACGCTCGCCGAGTTTGGCCATATCGATTTGTTTTGCTCGAATGCCGGTATTTTTACTGCGGGCGGTGAGAATGTATCAACCGAGGCGTGGCAGTCTATCTGGGACATTAATGTGATGTCGCATGTGTTTGCCGCACGTGCTGTATTGCCCTCGATGCTCGAGCGCGGCGAAGGCTATTTGCTTAACACCTCCTCAGCCGCTGGGCTATTGAGCCAAGTCGGTTCTGCGCCGTATTCTGTGACAAAACACGCAGCGATCGGTTTCGCCGAATGGCTCTCGATTACCTACGGTAATCGTGGTATCAAGGTTTCAGCGCTATGCCCGCAAGCGGTGCGCACAGCCATGACTGCAGTCGGTGCTGGCGATGGCGGCGTGGCGGGGCTCGACGGGATGCTCGAGCCGGAGCAGCTCGCTAACACGGTAATCGAGACACTTGAGAAAGAAGAATTTTTAGTCCTGCCGCATCCGGAAGTGCTGACGTATATGCGCCGCAAGACAGATGATTACGACCGCTGGCTCGGCGGCATGCGCCGGCTCAACGATAAATTCGAAGACGCGTACCGCAAGCGCGAAGAATCGCAGGATTAGGCGGCCGGATCGGTCGCCACAGTAATAAACTAACTAACTCGGAGAATAAGAATGAGAATGATCAAAATCGCCAATACAGCACTCGCCACACTCGCGCTCGTCGCCTCGGTATCCGCGTTCGCCGCACCAGAAGCGAAGATCGAACAGTTATCTTGGATGACTGGCAACTGGGCAGGCGCGCTGGGGGCCAATCAATTGGAAGAAAACTGGATTGCGATCGAGGGCAGTACGCTTGCCGCGATGGTCCGCATGACCGGCGACGATGCGACGAGCATGTTCGAGATGATTACCATCGAAGAGGTCGACGGCTCTTTAGAACTCAACGTTCAGCAGTGGAATCCGGGTATGTCGCCGCGCACTGATGGCGCACAGAAAATGCGTCTTATGGAAATAAACGACAACAGCGTTAAGTTCGAGGCGTTAGGCGAGGGCGGCATGAAAACGCTCGGCTACAGTCATCCGGACGCCGAGACGTTCATTATTCATGTTGAACAGGCTGCAGGTCCCAAATTCGACATCAGCCTTAAAGCGCGCAGCATCTGGAAGTAGCTTAGTCGATGAGGACGCCGCGTTCGGCTAATTCGTCCCTGATCGCCGCCATCATAGGCGCGTCTAAGATCGGGTCGAACGCGCGTTCCCTCTCCCAGTCGTAAAACCACACCGGCTTTAAACGCAGCGCCTCGGGTTCGTCATTACTGCGAGGAAATAGATGGGCATGAAGTGCGGGTTCGATGTTGCCGAGCATTTCGTAATTAATGCGCACCGCACCTGTAGCAGCCAATATGGCGTCCCCAATTACGCTCATCTCGTACAAGAAAGTCTTTCGCGCGTCGTCGTCGAGTGCATTCAGGTCTGGCACGACGGGATCCGGCAAGAGTAAGCAATAACCCGGCAAAAACTGCACATCGCCGGCGACAACCCAGCCCGAACTGACACGGCCAATCGCTTTGGGGTAGGTGCCGAGATTGCAGTCGCGAACGCGCTGGTGAATAAGTGTGGGCATGGCATGGCTCCTAAAGAGTAGCGTCAGAAGTATAACCCAGAAACAACAACGCCCCGCTGCGAGAAAACTCGCGACGGGGCGCTGGTGTGAAACACATAGAGGCCGCGCTAACGGCTGCTATGGGAGGAGCTATACTGCTACGACGTTGTTCGCGCAGGGGCCCTTCTGGCCTTGGCCTACTTCGAACTCTACTGCTTGGCCGTCGTTCAATGTTGCGTAGCCGCCACCGTTCTTGATTTCTGAGTGGTGTACGAACAGATCTTTGCCACCGTCTTCTGGTGTAATAAAGCCGAAGCCTTTGTCTGCGTTAAACCACTTCACTGTACCTTTGCTCATTTCTTACTTTCCTTATTTGGAATTAACTTTCACTGTGCGCAGTCAGCGGAGTGCCGAGCGCGCATTTCGTGCGGGTCGTTCTTGGTGCTTTTCGAGAGAGAGGTCAGCTAGTGGGCCTAAGAGTGCTCAACAAATCGCCCCGCTAGGGTGCAATCTAAAGAGGGGCAATGACTACGATCTTGGATAGGCTGTGATGACACAACGTGCAAAAAGAAGGGGGTCGCCAAAAAGAACAACGCTCAAGAGCCATCAGTGTAGTCGGTATCCTATTGAATAGATACCGATAATTTAATAGCGCTAGCGAGAGAGGTCTTCGACTCGAGCGGCCAGCTCTTCGATCATCTGGGCAGCGATCACAATCTGCTCGTCGACGGCGTCAAACTGCAGCTGTTCGATGGATTCGCGCACCCCCGGCAGGGTCTTCACGCCATAGCCAGTATAGAAACCTGGTGCATAGAGATGGTGTTTGAACCAAGGGCGACCTGCGAGACCATGCCCGCGAGTGAGCAGGCGTTCGCTGCTGTACAGTAATCGATTAACCTCCGCGCTTGCAGGCTGATCGACTTTGCCCTCGTAGGCCGTGGCTGCAGCGTCGAGTCGAGTCAGCGCATTGTGCAGGCGCGCAAAATTAAAGTAAGGAACTGGCTGATTACTGCTTGGTGCGCCGAGGTTCTTCGTGGGATCAAGTGCAAGGTCATAGGTGCCAGCGTCAATCAGTGAATTTGTGTCTTCGGTGCCACTGCGCAGGGCATCGGTAAGCGCTTCGATTTCAGATAGGTAGAGCGCTATGTTGTCTGTGAGGCCTGCAAACTCGAAGGGGAGACGCTGTGCATTGGCGATTCGCAGCGTTGCTCGGCCCGCGACCTGCGCCAGTGCCACGCCGTAATAGAGCCCAGGGTCGCGAAATTTTAGGTAATGCTCATAGGTGTCATAAAGCGTGTGATAGCTACCGTCCTGCGCCTCGCCACCAAAAGCAATGTTGATCGATGCAATGCCAAGATGCTGCAAAAAGGGAGTGTAGTCTGAGCCAGAGCCGAGAGGACTGATCCGCAACTGGGCACGGTTCTTCGCCTCGTTTTTAATGCGCGCGTTGCTGCCTTCGAGGGTCAACATCGCGCGGCGGCGCGCATCGACCGATACACCGGTTTGCGGGTCGATGACGTCAGCGGTGACGCCGCCCATAAGCTTCTCTAAGGTGTGGCTACCGCCGATATTGATAAAGCCGCGACTGTTGCCGTCGGTGTTGAGATAGGCGACTGCGTGCTCGCTGAGTTCGGCGGCATGATGTTCCACCCATTCGGTCGATCCTATTAGGCCGGGTTCCTCGGCGTCCCAGGCCGCATAAATCAGCGTTCGCGCCGGGGCATTACCTGCTTGCGCGAGCTCGCCGACGGCTTTAGCCTCTGCCATCAGTGCGACTAACCCCGAAATAGGGTCTGCAGCACCGTGATTCCAACCATCGTGATGATTGCCTCGTATAACCCACTCGTCAGGAAACTCGGATCCTTCGAGACGTGCGATCACATTGTATGCCGTGACCATAGTCCAGTTGAATTCGAGTTTTAGGCGCACGCGCGCCGGACCAGGACCCATATGATAGGTAATTGGTAGACCGCCGCGCCATTCTGCTGGCACGACATCGCCGCCCATCGCTGCAAGCAGCGGCATGGCGTCTTTGTGTGAGATTGGCAGCACGGGGATTTCGGTAATGGTAGGCGCGTCGGCGCGGTCGAGGCGCACCGCGTCTGGTGTGGCGCCAATTCCCGGTGTCAGTACATCGCCCGGATAGGTCGGCATATCCATTACTGAACCGCGCTGCACCGCGCTTTCGTGCTTAAAGGGCCCTTGAGGGTAGGTCTCACCCTGTCCGTAGCCATCGTCCAAAGGGTCGGAATAGATTAAGGTGCCGATGGCGCCCTTCTCACCCGCGAGTTTTGGCTTGATGCCGCGCCAACTCCGCCCGTATTTCGCAATCGCAATTTTCCCTTCAACCGAGATACCGTGCCGCTCCAATACCTCGTAATCGGCGGGCATGCCGTAGTTAACGAAAACCAGTTCGGCTTCGACCTCGCCATCGCGCGAGAATGCATTATAGGGTGGGAGGAGGTCTTGGGTGCGAGAAGTGCTTGGGTCTTCGTCCAGCGCCTCTTCGGTTAGCGAGGCTGTAAAGCTGCCGGGTGAGACGAGTTCTAGCTCGCGAGTCTTAGGCGTGGGGAACAATATTTCGTATTCCGCGATCTCAGTTGCATAGCCCCATGAGGTAAAAAGCTCTGCCAGTCGCTGCGCATTGGCGTAGCCCTTTGGTGACCCCACATGATGAGGTTCGAATGAAAGATCGCGCAGCCATGCCTCCATTTCGCGGGCATCGATACGCGAATCGAAGTCGGCTTCGAGGGCGCGCTGTGCGGCGCTACCCGCTGCGTCGAAACCCAAGAGAGTCTCTGCCGCGAGTAAGCTCTGTGTGCTCGCAAGACCACTTATTAAGCTTATCGAAAGTGCGAGTGTCTTAGCTGAACGATTCATTTTCATATCCCCTCGAGTGGTTAGCGCTGCCTGCGCGGAATCAAGTTATGCGCTTTCTTCGAGCAACTCAACCCAATTGCCATCGGGGTCGGCGATGATCGCAATGGTAATGCCTGGGCGCACCTCTTTCGCGGCAACGACGATTGTTGCGCCCGCAGCTGCTGCTTTCTCAACGCTAGCAACTAGATTACTCACTGCGATAGTCCAATAGCGATAGCCTGTCGCGCCACGAATACCGCCTGGCGCGGCTGGGGTCGCAGGCGCGGGGTCTAGTTCGATCACTTTGATGACGCTGTCGCCAACTTTGAATCGATTCATCTTGCCCCCGCCGGGCATCGGTATCGTTGCCTCGAGCGGTAGGCCAAGGGTCTCGCCGTAAAAAGTCATCATGGCGTCTATGTCGTTGCATACGATGCCGATATCTATTGAGGGTTTAGTAATTGCTAGGCTCATTGTTAGTCCTTCGTTAGTTCTTCGAAAGTTATGTGGAATTAAATGTAATCGAGGTGGCTTGTGCCAGGATAAGGCGAAGCCAATAAACAAATGGCCGCAGAAGCGACCATTTGTTTTATTAAGACAGTGCGTGGTTTTTACGCCGCGCCCATCATCGCCTTAGTTTCGAGGTATTCTTCGAACCCTTCGAGGCCCCACTCGCGACCATTGCCAGATTTCTTATACCCGCCGAAAGGCGCTGAAATATCGAGCGGCGCGCCGTTGATATGAACCATGCCGGTACGAATCTGCAGAGCAATTTGCTGCGCGTGGGCGGGTTCGCCCGAGATATAACCAGAGAGGCCGTATTCCGTGTCGTTTGCAATCGCGATCGCGTCGGCATCGTCATCGTATCCAATAATAGTCAGCACCGGGCCAAAGACTTCTTCTCGTGCAATAGTCATATCGTTGGTGACGTTGGCGAAAACAGTCGGCTTGATGAAATAGCCCTTGTCGAGGCCGTCGGGGCGACCAGGGCCTCCGGCGATGAGCTCAGCGCCTTCTTTGATACCCGCTTCGATCAACGCGTTAATCTTGTTGAACTGAAGCTCGCTCACTACGGGGCCGAGGCTTGTGCCTTCGCTATTTGGGTCGCCGACGACGGCCTTCGCCGCAGCAGCTTTAGCCGACTCTATCGCCTCACCCATGCGCGCTTTAGGTACGAGCATGCGCGTAGGCGCGTTGCACGACTGCCCGCTGTTGCCGAAGCAATTGAGTACGCCGCTGAACACGGCTTTGCCGAAGTCGGCCGTATCGTCGAGGATGATGTTGGCAGACTTGCCGCCGAGTTCTTGTGTGACACGCTTGATGCCATCGGCAGCTGCTCTCGCAACTTCGCGGCCTGCTCGAGTCGAGCCTGTGAATGAGACTACATCGACTTCGGGGTGCGCTGAGATTGCGGCACCTACGTTTGGACCGTCGCCATTGACGAGGTTGAACACGCCGGGTGGAAGGCCGCACTCGTCGATTATCTCGGCGAGGATGTAGGCATTAATTGGGGCAACTTCACTTGGCTTAAGGACGATGGTGCAACCGGCGGCAAGTGCGGGTGCAACCTTACAGGCGATCTGATTGAGTGGCCAGTTCCAAGGCGTGATGAATCCGCACACACCGGCAGCTTCTTTCACTATGAGTGTGCTGCCTCGAGTTTCTTGGAATTTATAATTTTCGAGTACAGGGAGAACTGCGGCGAAGTGCCCGAGTCCGCTTGGTACTTGGGCTGCATTAGCGAGGCCTACCGGTGCGCCCATTTCGCTAGTGATTGCAGCGGCGAGGTCGCCGGCGCGCGCCTGTATGCCCGCCATGATTTTTTGCAGAACAGTCTTGCGCTCTTCGACACTTGATTGCGACCAGGCGGGGAATGCTGCACGTGCTGCTTTTGCTGCCGCGTCTACGTCCTCAGCTGTGCCCATGCTAATCGTCGCGAAGGCTTCTTCGGTTGCTGGGTTTATTACGTCGATTGTCTCGCGGCCTGCGGGCTCTACCCATTCGCCGTTGATATAAAATTTATTATAAGCTGTCGTCATTTCTTAACTCCTGATGATTCGTATACACTGCTCCGTACTTCAGTGTACAAGACATGACCAGAAAATTAACAGTTTTTTTACTCGGTTCTAGAATGGTGTTATCGCATGCTTAATTGGGTGAAACAGGCTGCGGGAGCAAGGCTTGCGCGTTTTCTCAGCAAGCGTCTCCCGGGTTACAAACGCTTTGAGTCAACCTCCATAGATCAAACAGCGTCTGTACTCAGGACTGGCGATATCGTATTGGTTGATGGCAATACGCGAATCAGCACAGCGATTAAATACCTCACTCAGTCCTCGTGGTCACACGCTTGCCTATTTGTCGGGCGGGGCGGTGAATCGAGTAGCGCGAGCACGCTGCTTGAGGCAGACCTTCAAGAGGGCGTGAGGCTTGTAGAGCCGAACTATTATGCCGATGCTAATCTTCGAATCTGCAGGCCAGTAGGGCTGAGTGATGAGGATCGAGAGGCGTTAGTGAGCTTTGCGATGGCAAAGCTTGGGCATCAATACGATAAGAAAAATGTCTTTGACCTAGTGCGCTATCTCATCCAGAAGCCGGTGGTGCCCAATAGGCTGCGTCGCTCGATGATTGGCCTTGGCAGCGGTGAGCCGACTAAAGCAATCTGCTCGACTCTCATCGCAGAGACCTTTCAGTCGATCGATTACCCTATATTGCCTGTACAGGACTTCGTGTTAACGAATAAGTGCAAACATTTGACGTTAGGGGGCGAGGCAGTTGGCAGGGGGGGAGAGGTGCCGGTGTTCTACCGCAGGCACTTTACGCATTACACACCGAGGGATTTTGATCTCTCGCCCTATTTTCGAATAGTAAAGCCGACACTCGAGCAGGGTTTCGACTATCGCAAGTTAAGGTGGAGCGAAGTCGAAGAGTCAGTCGCCGGATTCTGAAGACCTTATCGCGACAGATTAGATAACACCCATTAATACATTCACGGCAACTTGAAACTGTGGGTCGCCACGAGAGACTGTCTCGAAGGGGAAAGGTGCTTTGCGTTTCGGTTTGACACCGATGCCTTCGAAGACATTGCCATCGATAAGAACACGGTCGGCGGCCGAATAGTCCAAAACGCCTCCGCGGCGCTGATAACGGCCTAAGCGGCCTAGCGTCGGCTCGCCGACGGTGGTGACTCTGTCGAGTTTTGCTAATTGATACGCGAGTAACTCTGCTGCGCCGCGAGTCGAGCTGTCGATGAGAATTGCGATGGGCTTGCGATAGGCACGAAGTGAGTCATCTCGCTGCCGAGCGGGAAGCAGGCGATTCTGTTCGGGCTCGATTGCGTTTGAATTAGGCTTGCCTACCAAGCTAATAGATAAAAAATCACTGCGGCTCGCGCGAAATAGATCGATATGTTCTGACGCCAAATAGCCGTAGCTGTTGCGCAGGTCTAACACTATGCCATCGGTATCGTGTAGCGACTGAAGCAGTTGGCTCAGAGTGACAAAGTCGCCTGTTTCTCGCGTTAGCGCCCACAGGCGCACATAGCCGATCACCTTATTGCCTGCAGCAAAGCTGAGTACGCTATTAAGAGTAGCACTGCGGTAGCTGTCGTAGAGGCTTTCGAAAACAGGTTCGACACGCGCAGTGAGAACAGTCGCCCCGCGCTTATACGTCAGTTCGGCCAATGCGCTATGCGGGCGAAATTCCCCCTCCATTGCACGGGGATTCAAGCTGAGGACGGGATGAAAATCGGCGCCATCGATGTGCAAGACGATGTCGCCGCGTTCGAGGCCGGCGGCGTGGGCAGGATAACCCTCGAGTGCAGCGGTGATCAGGTAGCCGCCGTCAGCCGCCTGCTTGGTCTCGATGCCGAGGTGGTTGATTGCTACGGGCTTGGCGCCAGCTTTGGTGTCGAAACTCTGAACTCGGTAAAAGGCAGTATCGAGGGATGTTAGCGATTCGGGATCTGCAGCGGCAGAATAATTCGCGCCTAAAAGCAGAAACGCAGCAGCAAAAACACAAAGCGAAAAGTGTCCTAGCAGCCTGCTCACGAATAAGCGTGTGTTCATTGTGCAAGCATCCAGTTCAGCCTAGGCCATCGACGCGAGGGCTCGCAGGGCTGCCGGGCGCGCAAAGTGGCGGTCACGCAGCGCGATATACTTTTCCGGTACGTCAAATTCGAATCGCTGCGCCCAGTTAAAGGTGTGGGCAAGCAATATATCGATAGCACTAAACTGATCGCCAAGAGCAAATTCGGAATCGTCGAGGAGAGCGTCGAGGCTGCGCACCGCCTTCGCCCATTCGAATGCCGCCGTGTCGAACATAGCAGGAATGCGCTGCTCTTCGGGCAGGGCGAACAGGTGTTTGCCTTTGCTCCAAAGGGGCTGCTCGAGTTCGGCAAGGATAAAACACGACAGCTCGTCATAGCGCGCGAGTTCGCTCACGGAAGTCGGAATAAGCTTCGACTCTGGCGCGAGCCGCGCAATGTAATTAACGATTGCAACGCTTTCGGTCAGCACCTTGTCGCCGTCGACTAGGGTCGGCACTTTGCCCTGAGAATTCAGCGCGAGATAATTAGGGTGCTTCGCACTGTTTTCGAGCGTCGCGTCTTTGCGCAGGGCTGTTTCGATATGTTCGAAAGCCAGCCCCGTTTCTTCGAGCGCCCAGAGCGCGCGGAAAGACCGTGAGGGGCCAAATCCATAGAGTTTCAGTGGCGTTGGGTGGCTCATATTATGTCTCTCGAATGTGTGACGCGCTCTGGGCGATTGTTAGTTTGTGGCAAAGCAATAGAAATAACCGGCGCCGCCAGTTGCAACCAGATTGGCTTGGCTGCAGCCGCGCGAACCGTGCGCGCTGTTCCACGAAGTGGGGTTCGCTCCGCCACCCTGACGATCAAAGTGTCCGACATGAGCGCTTCCCGAGTCATTGCTCGTCCAGTTGTTGCAGGTGTGATTGTCGCCATCGTCTACAGTGTTTCCGGCAAGCGTTGAGCCGGTGAGAATGTCGTGTTCATTCGGTGTGTCGCCGCGGCCATTCACCGTATTGCCATTTTCGTCGAGCGAGTTTTCTTTGCCGAGATTCATAAAGTCACTGTGCAGAGCATTGAGCGTGCTCGCCACTTCGACACCGCGGGCGTTATACCAAGGGCCGAAACCTATACGGTCTCGCGCGTCGATCGCCGCCATTTCCTCGGTCGCATGGGCGCTAAGATACGCGCGCCAAGTTTTGCCGCGAGAGCCTGCCGCTTGCGCGAGGTTCTGGCAATGTGCATCAGCACCGGCGAGACCACCGAGGTTGGCGCCGTCCCCGCTGCCAACACTTGTGATGAAAAAGCTCATGGCGTTATCAGCCTCAGAGTCTTGTGCGTTTGTTGCGCCGAAAGTCGAGGCGGCAATGACCGCCGCGCAAGTAAGTAAGCGTTTCGTGTTCATGCTGAATCTCCTGTTGTTGATTGTTATTAATTGCACGCGAGTAATACGAACGAGGCATCGTTGTCGCACACTTTGAGCGAACTTAAAAGCCTCAACCGCTAAAAGGCGCCCGCCGGCCCCGGGAAGACCACGGGACTCTGAACGCCCTGGCTTGACAGGCTAGACACGCCAAAGAAATAGTTGTCGATAACAATATTCTCGAGCGTAAAAGTATCGACATTACCGACGTCGCGTGAGTAATCCCACGTGGGTGATGTCGTTAACCTCCAGTGCACGCGGTACCCCGCTGCAGCTGCGTCCTGCGTCCAGCTAAGTGTGGTGTTGGGGCTGACCTGGCCGCGCACTGCGACGTTGCTTGGCGGCGCCGGTGCCCACGCCATGCCGGCAAGCACCACGGCGTTTAACGCGGTGAGTTTGGCAGCGTAGTCGAAGTCTACATGTTCGATGGTGTCGCCGTATTCGACGCCGTCTTCAACCCTTAGGTCTTGGTGTTGCTGTGTGTAGTTCTCGTTCGTTTCCATAATCCGTACTGCGGGAAAGCCAGCTTCGTTAAATGGGCGATGATGGCCTCCGCGGCCAAAGCGATCGAGGCGGTAAACCATCATTACATCGAGGTTAGTAATGTATTTGTCGGCCATTAGGTCAACATAACGGGCGATATTGCGCGACGCTGAGTCGACTTCGCCGCCCTGAAAACGCCGCAGTCGCGCCTCTTCGGTGGTTTCTACATAGCGGGTGCCTTCGGAAAAAACGCGTGCAGTAGCATTGTTGGTGACACCATTAACGCCCGTGATGTTGCCGATCATGTCGTTATTTATTACCGCTTGGATATCCCAGCCCTGCGCAATGGCATGCTCGGCGAGTATCGCACCGCCATAGAGACCCTGCTCTTCACCTGAGAGGCCAACGAATGCGATCGAGCCTGCAAATTGGTACTGGCTGAGTACGCGCGCCGCCTCGATAACCCCTGCCAGGCCCGACGCGTTGTCATTCGCACCGGGTGATTCTGATTCGGCGTTGAGCGGATCACTGACGCGAGAGTCTATATCGCCGCTCATCATCACATAGCGGTTAGGGTCTTGTGTGCCACGCAATACGGCGATCACGTTGACAACTTCGGTTGGGTTGGGGATGCGGTCGCCCGAGACAGTGTCGCCAACGGTGAATATGTCGAGGCAGCCGCCGCAGTCAGCTGAGATTTGGTTGAATTCGGCCTCAACCCAGCGCCGCGCTGCGCCGATTCCTCGGGTCTGTGATTGGGTTTCCGACAGCGTATGCCGCGTGCCAAAGCCAACCAGCGTTTCAATATCGGCTGCGATGCGAGCGGCAGAGGGGGCTGCGGCTATTGC